>NZ_JAVVES010000029.1:0-15122 GCF_032250955.1 Sulfuriflexus sp.
TTGACCGCCGCGGTGCTGGCGGAGCAACTGCAGGAGCTTATGCATAACCGTGAACGTTTACTGAACATGGCCATGGCCGCCCGTCAACAGGCCCGCGCGAGCGCGACTGACGATGTTGCGAAGCTGTGCCTGCAAGCACTGGAGGCCGCCTGATGAGCGATAACGTCAAGGTGCAGAACCTGCCGCATATAAACAGCCGTATGCAGCGTATGCGCCGGATCCATTTTGTCGGTATCGGCGGGGCCGGTATGGGTGGCATTGCCGAGGTGATGCATAACCTCGGTTATGAAGTCTCCGGTTCGGACCTGCAGGTCAGTGCCATGACCGGGCGCCTGCAGGGACTGGGGGTAAAGATCCATATCGGCCATGCCGCCGCGAATATCAGTGAGTGCGATGTGCTGGTGGTGTCGACGGCGGTCAATGAGGACAACCCGGAACTGCAGGCCGCGTATGCGGCACGCATCCCGGTGGTGCCGCGTGCCGAGATGCTGGCCGAACTGATGCGTTTCCGCTTCGGTATCGCCGTTGCCGGCACGCATGGCAAGACCACCACGACAAGCCTGATTGCCAGCATCCTCGCCGAGGCCGGACTGGACCCGACCTTTGTGATCGGCGGCAAGCTGAACAGCGCCGGCGTGCACGCCCAGCTTGGTGAGAGCGAATACCTGGTGGCCGAGGCCGATGAGAGTGATGCCTCGTTCCTTTACCTGCAACCGGTACTGGCCGTCGTCACCAATATCGATGCCGATCACATGCAGACCTATGCAGGTGACTTTAGCCGTTTACGCCAGACCTTCATCGACTTCCTGCATCACCTGCCCTTTTATGGTCTCGCCGTCATGTGCCTGGACGATGACGCCGTGCGCGATGTCTTGCCCGAAGTGACCCGCCCGGTACGGACTTACGGCACGCATGCGAATGCCGATATTCGTGCCGATGATATTCGCCAGGATGTGGCCTGTACCCGTTTCAACCTGATCCGCAAGAATGCCGCGCCGCTGCCCGTGACTCTCAACATGCCGGGCACACATAACGTCATGAACGCCCTGGCGGCGATTGCCATCTGCCTGGAAGTGGATGTAGAAGATGTTGCCATTCAGAAGGCTTTGCAAAAATTCGAGGGTATTGGTCGGCGCTTCCAGATCAATGGCGAGATCCAGACCGCGGCCGGCACAGTTCTGCACGTAGATGATTACGGTCACCATCCGCGCGAACTCGAGGTGACCCTGCAGGCGGCACGAACGGCATGGCCGGGTCGACGCCTCGTGGTCATCTTCCAGCCGCACCGTTATACGCGTACCCGCGACCTGTTTGAGGATTTTTCCCGCGTGCTCGCGGAGACCGATGTGCTGCTTATGCTGGAGGTGTATGCCGCCAGTGAAGAACCCATCGCCGGTGCGGATACACGCACACTCTGTCGTGCGATACGCGCCCGTGGCCAGGTTGACCCGGTTTTTGTCGAACGCATTGATGAATTACCCAAGGCCTTGAACGCCGTTCTGCGTGATGGCGATGTGCTGTTGACACTCGGTGCCGGCAATATCGGTGCGATTGCCGCAGAGCTGGCAGAAAAGCTTCATGCCCGGACCGGGCAGGAGGGACAGGAATGACGCATTACAAACTGCATAGTCTGCATCTGGGTTGTGGCGAGCCGCTGGCGGCGTATTACCCATCGTCGCCGCAGCCGGTCACTGAACAAAAGCGCCGGGCAGCGAAGCCCGCGCAGGTTAAGACCGGTCAGGTAATGGAGCGTAAACGGAAATAATGATGGCAGCTGAGCAACAAACCATTTTGCGCGGCGAGCTTCTGCACAGGGAGCCGATGGCCCGGCATACCTCGTGGCGGGTCGGTGGTCCGGCGGACAGCTATTACCGTCCGGCTGACATCGATGACCTGGCCGTGTTCCTGCAGCAGTTACCGGCAGATGAGCCTCTGACCTGGCTGGGACTGGGCAGCAACATGCTGGTGCGCGACGCTGGCATCCGCGGCACGGTGGTCAGTACTGCCGGCCTGTTGAATGAAATCGGTCTGCAGGCCGGACAGCAGATCCGTGCCGAGGCCGGGGTCAGTTGCGCCAGGCTGGCACGTTTCGCGGCCCGCGCCGGCCTGACCGGGGCGGAGTTTTTTGCCGGTATCCCCGGCACGGTCGGCGGCGCACTGGCCATGAATGCGGGGGCCTTTGGTGGCGAGACCTGGTCGCTGGTGACACAGGTAGAAACACTGGATCGACACGGCCAGCGGCATGCGCGCAAGCCAGAGGAATACACGATTGCCTATCGCCATGTGCAGGGGCCGGTCGAGGAATGGTTTGTCGCCGCCCACCTGCAACTGGCCAGTGGTGATGTGCAGGCCGGACAGGCGCGCATCAAGCAGTTGCTGGCAAGGCGCGGCGCCACGCAACCGACGACACAACCGAGTTGCGGTTCAGTGTTCAGGAACCCCGAGGGGGACCATGCGGCACGCCTGATTGAACAGTGCGGCCTGAAGGGCAAGTGCATCGGCGGGGCCTGCGTCTCGGAAAAGCACGCCAACTTTATCGTCAATGCAGGAGATGCCAAGGCCAGTGATATCGAAAGCCTGATTGCAGAAGTGGCAGAAACCGTCGAACGGGAATGTGGTGTGAGCCTGGTACGTGAAGTTCACATCATTGGCGAGGCTGAATAACGGCAATGATGCAAAGCAAAGACATAGTGAACCAGGACTTCGGCAAGGTTGCCGTTCTTATGGGCGGCAACTCGGCCGAGCGCGAGGTATCGCTGCATAGCGGCCAGGCGGTACTGGCCGCCTTGCGCGCCCGTGGTGTTGATGCCTATGCGGTGGACCCGGCGAGCGACAACGTGCATGACTTGCCGGCTGCCGGTTATACGCGGGCCTTTATTATCCTGCACGGTCGCGGCGGTGAAGACGGTGCCATGCAGGCAGTACTGGAAAGCATCGGTTTGCCCTATACGGGTAGCCGGGTGCTGGGTTCGGCCCTGTCCATGGACAAGCTGCGCTGCAAGTGGTTATGGCAAGGAGCCGGTTTGCCAACGCCGGCGTGGCGCGTTCTGAAAACAGAAGAGGATGCCGAACAGGCCGGCGAGCTGGGGCTGCCATTGATGGTGAAACCGGCGCGCGAGGGTTCGAGTATCGGTATCAGCAAGGTCGAGTCTGTCGACAGGCTCAAGGATGCCTGGGTCTTTGCCCGCCAATATGACGATAGTGTGATCGCCGAACAGTTTATTGATGGTGAAGAATACACGGTGACCATCCTCGCCGGTGAGGCCTTGCCAGTCATTCGTCTGCAGACACCGCGCGAGTTTTATGACTACGAGGCCAAGTACCAGTCGAATGATACCCGCTATCTCTGTCCCTGCGGTCTTGCCGCCGATGCCGAGGTTGCCATGCAGCAGCTTGCCATGCAGGCCGCCGAGGTCGCCGCTGTTGAAGGCTGGGGTCGGGTTGACCTGATGCGGGACGCGCAAGGTAATAACTGGCTGATCGAGGTCAACACTGTCCCGGGTATGACGGATCACAGCCTGGTGCCGATGGCCGCACAGGCCGCGGGTATCGAATTTGATGAACTGGTGATGAGAATCCTTGCCACCAGCCTGGACGAGGAGGAACGCACATGATCCGCCAGCGCCGGGTGAATCAACGCAATAGCGACCGGGTCGAAAAGCGCCGTGGCGTCCTGCACCTGCTGACAGGCACCTTCGGGGTGTTAGTCATGGCGACAGGTGTGACCTGGGGCGTGATGGAATTACGTGACCCACAGACACTGCCATTGCAGAGCGTGCATCTGAAGGGTGAGTTTATTCATATTACTGAACAGGAGCTGCGGGAGATTATCGCCAGCAGTGACCTGACCGGCTTCTTTAGTAGTGACCTGGGAAGCCTGACCCGCCGGCTGCGTAACATGCCATGGCTGCAACAGGTTGCCGTGCGCCGGGTCTGGCCGGATGCCCTGCATATAACAGTCATTGAACAGCAGGCCGTGGCCTACTGGAATGACAGTTCTTTGTTAAACACCGAGGGGCAGGTATTCAGCCCCGCCCGGGAAAGTTACCCCTATGGCCTGCCGCAGCTCAATGGCCCGGCGGGCACACAAAGGCAGGTGCTCGAAGGCTACGTGTCCATGCGTGCAATTGTGCAGGCAGAGGAGCGGGATATTGATGAGCTAAGCCTCGATGCACGCCGGGCCTGGCAATTAAAACTCGATAACGGCATCACGCTGGCCCTGGGGCGGACCGATCGTCAGCAGCGTTTGCGGCGGTTTACCCGCGCCTATGCGGGGTTGTTAGATGAAAAACAGGGAACAATCAGTTCAGTGGACTTACGTTATACGAATGGTTTTGCCGTGCGTTGGCAAGTATCTGAAAAAAATGCCGCACAGGCGGATATGGGGTTGAAAAGTCATGTCCAAGAAAGTTGAAAAAAATCTAATCGTCGGTCTTGATATCGGCACCTCGAAGATCGTTGCGATTGTCGGTGAGATCAACGATGTCAACGGTATCGAGATTATCGGTATCGGTTCACATCCGTCGCGCGGCCTGAAAAAGGGCGTCGTCGTGAATATCGAGTCAACGGTACAGTCAATCCAGCGCGCAGTGGAAGAAGCCGAGTTGATGGCCGGTTGCCAGATTCACTCTGTCTATGCAGGCATCGCCGGTAGCCATATCAGCAGCCTGAACTCGCACGGCATTGTCGCGATTCGTGACAAAGAGGTCAGCCCGGGTGATGTCGACCGTGTTATCGATGCCGCTCGCGCGGTAGCGATCCCGGCCGATCAACGCGTGCTGCATGTGCTGCCGCAGGAATTCATTATCGATAACCAGGAAGGCATCAAGGAACCGGTCGGCATGTCCGGGGTGCGCCTCGAGGCCAAGGTCCACCTGATCAGCGGAGCGATGAGTGCCGCGCAAAATATTCTCAAGTGTGTGCGTCGTTGCGGACTGGAAGTGGATGACATCATTCTTGAACAACTGGCTTCCAGTCACTCGGTGCTGACCGAAGATGAAAAGGAACTTGGTGTCTGTCTCGTCGATATCGGCGGCGGCACAACCGATATCGCCGTGTTTACCGATGGCGCGATTCGCCACACCGCCGTGATCCCGATTGCCGGTGACCAGGTTACCAATGATATTGCCGTGGCCCTGCGTACCCCGACCCAGTATGCCGAAGAGATCAAGGTGAAATATGCCTGTGCCCTGACGCAACTGGCAGGCGCCGAAGAAACCATTGAGGTCCCGAGTGTCGGCGACCGCCCGCCACGCCGCCTGACCCGCCAGACCCTGGCCGAGGTGGTAGAGCCGCGTTACGAGGAACTCATCAGCCTGATTCAGTCTGAACTGCGGCGCAGCGGTTTTGAGGACATTATCGCGGCCGGCATCGTATTGACCGGCGGCAGCTCGAAGATGGAAGGCGTGGTGGAGCTCGCAGAGGAAATATTTCATATGCCGGTGCGCCTCGGCATGCCACACCGGGTGTCCGGCTTGCTGGACGTGGTGCGTAACCCGATTCACTCCACGGGCGTTGGCCTGTTGTTGTTCGGCCATCAGCAACGTAATACCGGCAGTCTCGAAGCGCTGTCATCCAACAGTGTGCAGGGAGTCTGGCGACGAATGAAGAGTTGGTTTCAAGGTAATTTCTGATGGGCATGAGCCTGAAAGAGAATTTTTTTAATGTTGTATCAACAAGTAGTAATAACTGGAGGGGCGATTATGTTTGAACTTATGGATGCATACAGCCAGAGTGCTGTAATCAAGGTGATTGGCGTCGGTGGCGGTGGTGGTAATGCCGTTGAACACATGATGTCTGCCGACATTGAAGGCGTAGAGTTTATCTGCGCGAATACGGATGCCCAGGCGTTGAAGAATGCCTCGGCGAAGACGCTCTTGCAGCTTGGTGGTGCAATCACCAAGGGGCTGGGTGCCGGGGCGAACCCGGAGGTCGGACGTAATGCGGCCATGGAAGATCGTGATCGCATCCGCGAAGTGATCGAGGGTGCCGACATGCTCTTTATCACTGCCGGCATGGGTGGCGGTACCGGTACCGGTGCCGCCCCCGTGATTGCCGAAGTTGCCAAGGAAATGGGTATCCTGACCGTGGCTGTGATTACGCGGCCGTTCTCTTTCGAGGGCAAGAAACGTTCAGCTGTGGCCAGTGAAGGTATCGAAGAACTGTCCAGGAGCGTGGATTCATTGATCACGATTCCCAACGAAAAGCTCTTGTCCGTGCTCGGTAAGGACCTGTCACTCCTCGATGCCTTCAAGGCGGCGAACGATGTGCTGTTTGGTGCCGTGCAGGGCATTGCGGAACTGATCACGCGCCCGGGTCTGATCAACGTCGACTTCGCCGACGTGCGCACGGTCATGTCGGAAATGGGAATGGCAATGATGGGCTCGGCGGTGGCCAGTGGTGAAGGCCGGGCGCGTATCGCCGCCGAACAGGCCGTGGGTAGTCCGTTGCTCGAAGACGTCAATCTCTCCGGTGCACGCGGCATTCTCGTCAATATCACCGCCGGCCTGGATATGTCGATCGGTGAGTTTGAAGAAGTCGGCGAAACGATCAAACAGTTTGCCTCCGACAATGCCACGGTTGTGGTCGGCACCGTGATCGATCCTGAACTGACCGATGAACTTCGCGTAACAGTGGTCGCTACCGGGCTCGGACAGGCACAATCAGCACAGCGTGGTAGCGATGCCCTGGTGCAGAAGGTCGTTGATAATACGGCTTCGCAGGCGAATATCGAGCCAGACTACACTAAGCTCGACCGTCCGACTGTGATCCGTAAGCAGGCGTCCGGGGAAAACTTCACCGGCATGGGCGAGCAGGACCTGGAATATCTGGATATCCCGGCCTTTCTGCGCCGTCAGGCCGACTGATACGCCTGCCTTAATATCAGAGGTAACTTGAACCACGGCGCGGCGGATACGCCCCCCGTCGCCGTCGTGGTTTCATTTCCCCGCAATTTCAGTCTGTTATATCGATTATGTGCGCTGCGTCACTAGGCAGCCCGCAGATTCATGTGCTAGTATTAGCCAGGAATTGGCCGGGTATTTGACCCGAGTTCGCCCCCTGGCGACCCAAGGTACACATAAAACATGATCAAGCAGCGTACGCTCAAGAACGTTATCCGCGCGACAGGCGTGGGACTCCATACTGGCGAAAAGATTTACCTGACCCTGCGCCCGGCGGCACCGGATACCGGCATTGTATTCCGCCGCGTCGATCTGGATACCCCTGTGGATATCCCTGCGCGCCCCGAATATGTCAGTGATACACAATTATGCACCACCGTCTGCAAGGATAATGTACGTGTTTCTACGGTAGAACACCTGTTATCAGCCATGGCCGGCCTGGGCATTGATAATGCCTACATCGATTTGAGTGCCGCCGAAGTCCCTATCATGGACGGCAGTGCCGGCCCGTTTGTGTTTCTGATTCAGTCGGCCGGTATCGAAGAACAGAATGCGGCCAAGCGCTTTGTGCGTATAAAACGCCCGATCGTCGTCGAAGAGGATGATAAATGGGTGCGTTTTGAGCCTTTTGACGGCTTCAAGGTCAGCTTCAGTATCGAGTTTGATCACCCCGTTTTTGACACCCACACCCGGACAGCCGAACTGGATTTCTCGACCACCTCATTTGTGAAAGAGGTCAGTCGTGCCCGTACCTTCGGCCTGCTCAAGGACGTGGAACGCCTGCGCGAGAGCAATCTGGCGCTTGGCGGCAGTCTGGATAATGCCATCGTGGTTGACGATTACCGTATCCTTAATGAAGACGGGCTGCGCTATGAAGATGAGTTCGTCAAACACAAGATCCTCGATGCCGTGGGTGATCTGTACCTGCTTGGCCACAGTCTTATCGGTGCCTTCAGTGGCTATAAATCCGGGCATGCCCTGAACAACCGCTTGTTGCAGGCCTTGCTGGCCGATGCCGAGGCCTGGGAAATCGTGACCTTTGAAGATACCGAGACGATGCCGATTTCTTTCTCGACGCCTGTTCAGGCCGGCTAGACACAAAAAAAACCAAGAAATGACAGCCAGAATCTATCCTAGCTGCTTGATTTTGTGCTAGATTGATATTACCCCTGCGGTTTTGTGTTCTTTGCAAGCCGCAGCCAGCTGGCCCGCAGTGTGTCATCGGCTATGGCACTGGCCAGCTTGCGAATCATTTCAGCAGATTCCTCCGAGAGCCGGGGGGATGCTGCTGATTTACCCGGCGACTTGTTTTCAGCACCGGGCAAAATACGGATTTGAATCTGCTGCAGGCCATTTAATGAGGGCACTTTGCGCAGGCCGGGTAGCAAACTGCCCAGTTGAAAGCGTAGCCTGGTTGCCCAGGCGGGTGAGTCAATATGAACCAGGAGTGTGTCGTCCTCCCGGCGGGCATTGACGCAATGCAAGTTACCGGGACCTGAAAGATGCTTACGGACCAGGGTCAGTAGTTCATTATTCAGTCCGTTTTCAGACAGCAGCTGTGCGTGGGGCCCGGATGCCAGAATATCCCTCACGGAACGCATGGGTTTTGTTTTAGGTTTTTGCATAGCTGCCGATAAAAAAAAGAGTTAGGTAATCATAACCGCTGTTGGTGAACGAATGAATATTGTTTTTCTATCACAACGTGAAGGCCGTATCGCGAGCCTGAAAATGAATCGTAAACGGTGGTTTGGACTCGCCTCCGGACTCCTGCTGATATCCGCCGCGGCTATTTATGCCGGTTATGAATACGGCCGCCATTCCAGCCAGGCCGAAGACCCGATGACCGTGCAACTGCGCAGCGAGCTGGAAAACCAGCGCCAACAGCTTGATATCGCACTCGAAAATGCTGAAAGAAACATGAATGCCCTGTCCCGGCAACTGGGCAAGATGCAGGCCCGCGTCATCCGCCTGGATGCCCTGGGTCAGCGACTGACCTCAATGGCCAAGCTCGACAAGGGTGAATTCGATTTTGCCCAGGAGCCTGCCATAGGCGGACCTGAGAGTGCCGAATCCCTGCAAGCAGCCTCTGTGCCGGATTTCATGCAGCAATTCGACGATTTATCCCGCCAGCTCGACAATCGCAGTGAGCAGCTCAGTGTCCTCGAGACCATGTTGATGAGCCGGAACCTGCAGGAGCAGGCGCTGCCGTCTGGTCGGCCGATCCGCAAGGGCTGGATTTCATCCTATTATGGTATGCGCAATGACCCGTTTACGGGCAAGCGTGAGCACCATGACGGTGTCGACCTGGCCGGCAAGGATGGCAGTGAGGTGATTGCGGTCGCCTCTGGCGTCGTCACCTGGTCCTCCAGGCGCTACGGTTATGGCAACCTGGTCGAGGTCAACCATGGTAACGGCTACGTGACCCGCTACGGCCATAACAAGGAAGTGCTGGTCAAGGTGGGTGACAAGGTCGGCAAGGGTGATAAGTTGGCCCTGATGGGCTCGACCGGCCGCTCGACCGGCCCGCATGTTCATTTTGAGGTGCTCTTCAACGGTCGCAGCAAGGACCCGGTCAAGTACATCAACGCCCGCTAATCCCCCTGGTTCTCCTCTTCAGCGGGGCACATTTGCACTGAACCTGAAACTCCCATAAAGTACCGAAGCTTAATGGTTCGGCAGGCCTGAAAGGCCGGTTCGTGCGGTATAATAACGATTTTATTTCAGGCATTTAGTTCGCATGGTAGGTAATATTCTGCGCAAGGTGTTTGGTAGCCGAAATGATCGGCTGGTCAAACGCTATTTAAAAACCGTTACCCAGATTAACGCCCTCGAAGACGAGATGACGGCCCTTGCCGATGAGGCGCTGCGCGCCCGAACGGCCGAGTTTCGTGAGCGTTTAAAGGCTGGCGAGAATCTTGATGACCTGCTGCCCGAGGCCTTCGCTGTTTGTCGGGAGGCCAGTAAGCGCATAATGGGCATGCGTCACTTCGACGTGCAGCTGATCGGCGGCATGGCCCTGCATGAGGGCAAAATCGCCGAGATGAAAACCGGTGAGGGCAAGACCCTGGTCGCCACCCTCGGGGTGTACCTGAATGCACTGGCCGGCAAGGGCGTGCATGTCGTGACGGTGAACGATTACCTGGCCCGACGTGATGCCGAATGGATGGAACCGCTGTATAACTTTCTTGGTCTGTCGGTCGGCGTGATTGTTGCTGGCATGAGCAGCGATGAGAAGCGCGCGAGTTACGCCGCTGACATTACTTACGGCACGAATAACCAGTACGGCTTCGACTATCTGCAGGATAACCTGGCCTTCTCGATCGAAGACAAGATGCAGCGTGAGCTGAATTTTGCCGTGGTCGATGAGGTGGACTCGATCCTGATTGATGAGGCGCGTACCCCCCTGATTATCTCCGGTGAAGCGGAAGACAGTTCCGATCTTTATCGCATTATTAACCAGCTGATCCCGCAACTGAACAAGCAGGAAGAGGAAGACGGCGAAGGCGATTTCTCGGTCGATGAGAAGAGCCGCCAGGCCCTGCTGACGGAGGCCGGACACGAGCACGTGGAGAATATCCTGACCCGTGAAGGTCTGCTCAAGGAAGGCGAAAGCCTCTATGACGCGAGCAATATCATGCTCCTGCAGCATATCGATTCCGCCTTGCGTGCTCACACACTCTACCAGCGTGATGTGCACTACGTGGTGCAGAACGACGAGATCGTTATTGTCGATGAATTTACCGGTCGTACCTCGCCGGGCCGGCGCTGGTCGGAAGGGCTGCATCAGGCAATCGAGGCGAAGGAAGGCGTGACTATCCAGCATGAGTCGCGCACAGTCGCCTCGATAACCTTCCAGAATTTCTTCCGTCTCTATAACAAGCTGTCCGGCATGACCGGTACGGCTGATACCGAGGCCTTTGAGTTCCAGTCTATCTATGGCCTGGAAGTGGTCATGATCCCGACCCATCGACCGATGGTGCGCAACGACATGAGCGACCTGGTCTTTCTCAGCCAGCCTGAAAAATTCAGCGCCGTCATTAAAGATATCCAGGACTGCCAGGAACGGCGTCAGCCGGTGCTGGCGGGGACGGCCTCCATCGAGGCTTCGGAGCTGCTGTCGGACATGCTGAAAAAGGCCGCTATCAAACACGAAGTCCTGAATGCCAAGTTCCATGAACGCGAGGCGGAGATCGTCTCACAGGCCGGTATGCCCGGGGCGGTAACCATTGCCACCAATATGGCCGGCCGGGGTACGGATATCGTGCTGGGCGGGAATGTCGATATGGAACTGGCAGCGAAGGGCGATATCAGCGCCGCCGAGCGCGACGAGCATATGCGTGCCTGGCAGGTACGTCATGATGAAGTCCTTGCCAATGGCGGTCTGCATATTATCGGTACCGAACGGCATGAATCGCGCCGTATCGATAACCAGTTGCGTGGTCGTGCCGGTCGCCAGGGCGATGCGGGTTCGACCCGTTTCTATGTCTCGCTTGAAGACAACCTGATGCGCATTTTTGCTTCCGAACGCGTTGCCGGCATTATGCAAAAGCTCGGCATGGAAGAGGGCGAGGCCATCGAGCATCCGTGGATCACGCGGGCGATTGAGAATGCGCAACGCAAGGTCGAGGGCCACAACTTCGACATGCGCAAGCAACTGCTCGACTACGATGATGTGGCAAACGATCAGCGTAAAGAAATTTACGAAATGCGTAACGAGATCATGGCCGAGGCCGATGTCGCCGATCGCATCGAGTCGATTCGCGTGGATGTGCTTGGCGCGATCATTGATGAATACATTCCGCCGCAGAGCCCGGATGACCTGTGGAATATTCCGGGTCTGGAAGAGGCCCTCGAGACCGAGTTCCTGCTCAAGCTGGATATCCAGACCTGGTTGAACAACGAACCCGAACTGCATGAGGAGCCCCTGCGCGAGCGCATCCTTGAAGAAATGATACGCACCTACAAGGAAAAGGAGGCTCATGCCGGTGCCGAGGTTTTGCGACACTTCGAAAAGGCGGTGATGCTGCAGGTGCTGGATTCATTCTGGAAGGATCATCTTTCCGCAATGGACTACCTGCGCCAGAGTATCGGCCTGCGCGGCATGGCGCAAAAGAACCCCAAACAGGAGTTCAAGCGCGAAGCCTTTGAGATGTTCAGCGAAATGATCGAGCGTATCAAGCACGACATTATCAGCATCCTTGCCAAGGTTCAGATCCGTGACGAAGAGGATGTGGAGGCAGTCGAAGAGCAGCGTCGCCGTCAGGGGCAAATGCACTTCCAGCACGACGAGGCCGCCACCATCGGCACCCGGGAGGCCGATCAGGCTGAAACCGGTGAAGAGCAACAGGCACCGTTTGTTCGTGGCCAGGCCAAGGTCGGTCGCAACGAGCCCTGTCCTTGCGGTTCGGGGAAGAAATACAAGGCCTGTCACGGCAAACTCAGTTAATTTACCTTTATTTCAAAGCTACTCCGTTTCCTCTGTTAAAGCCCAACGCAGAGACGCGATGTCGCAAAGGACACAAAGGGTTTTTAGTTAAATTATCTCCGCGACCATTGCGACTTCGCGTCTCTGCGTTGGGCCTGTAATCTTTAATCAGGGTTCCCTTAAGATCACTGGCTGGATCCGGCCAGCTCTCCTATAATCACCCTTTCACATGATTGGGTGACGACATGGCAGTAGGACTCACAGCACCGCAACACCTGGCCGCCGTAGCCGGTATTCGCCTCGGCACGGCCACGGCGGGTTTCAAGCAGCTCACGCATCCCGACCTGGTGCTCATAGAAATGGCCCCGGGCGCAACCTGTGCCGCGGTTTTCACGCAAAACGCCTTCTCTGCTGCACCGGTCGTGCTGGCGCGGGAACACCTCGCCAATAACCCGCCGCGTTACCTGTTGATCAACAGCGGCAATGCCAATGCCGGCACAGGCAAGCAGGGCTACGCCGCCGCCCGGGTGAGCTGCGAAATCGTTGCCGGCCAGGCAGGTTGTCTTATCTCTGAAGTGTTGCCGTTTTCCACCGGCGTTATCGGTGAACTGTTACCCGTCGAGAAAATGCAGACCGCCGTTCCACAGGCCTATGCGAATCTCGTCGAAGACGGCTGGCAAGGAGCGGCCAGCGCCATCATGACCACCGATACCGTGGCCAAGGGCTGTAGCGAGCAATGCACTATCGATGGCAAGGCCATTACCGTCACCGGCATGGCCAAGGGCTCCGGTATGATCCGGCCCGACATGGCGACCATGCTGGCCTACGTGGCAACCGATGCCGCCGTCAGCCAGGCCGTGCTCGACAGCTGCCTGCGCAAGGCGGTGAACACCTCGTTTAACCGCATCACGGTGGATGGCGATACCTCGACCAATGATGCCTGCGTGCTCATGGCCAGCGGTGCGGCCGGTAACACCCTGATCGATGCCGTGGACAGTACCGACGCCGTTAGCCTGTTCACCGCGGTGGAGAAGGTCTGCGGCTTTCTTGCCCAGGCGGTCATCCGCGACGGCGAGGGTGCGACCAAGCTTATGACCATCGATGTCGAGTCCGGCGCCGATGAGGGCGAGTGCGAGGCCGTGGCCTATACCATTGCGCATTCGCCACTGGTGAAAACCGCCTTTTTTGCCGCTGACCCGAACTGGGGACGTATCCTTGCCGCTGTCGGCCGCGCCGGGCTGGCAAACCTCGACCTGAATGCCATTACTATTCATCTCGACAATGTCTGCATCGTCCGTGATGGCGGGCGGGCCGGGGATTACACCGAGGCCGCCGGCCAGAAGGTAATGGATCAGGATGAAATCACGATACGGGTCGCGCTTGGCCGGGGCGATGCCGCAATACGTGTCTGGACCTGTGACCTGTCGTATGACTATGTGCGCATCAATGCGGAATATCGCAGCTGATGTGTGTGCACGTGGCGGCGGCTGTCGTCGTCAATCAGTCTGAAGAAGTCCTGATCGCGAAGCGTCCCGCCGAGGTACATCAGGGCGGGCTGTGGGAATTTCCCGGCGGCAAGCTTGAAGCGGGTGAAACGGTTGAACAGGCGCTGGCGCGTGAACTGCTTGAAGAGACGGGAATCCATGTCGAGCGGGCGCGGCCCCTGATACGCGTGCATTACGACTACGGTGACAAGTCGGTACTGCTTGACGTCTGGCGTGTCGAGGCCTTTCGTGGCGAGGCCCACGGCCGTGAAGGGCAGCCGGTTATGTGGGTCAGACCGGAACAGTTTGCCAGCTACACCTTTCCCGCGGCTAACCGGCCGATCCTTCGTGCCGCCAGCCTGCCGGACCGTTACCTGATCACCCCCGAGCCGGCCGAGCCTGACATGTTCCTGCAGCAGCTGGATCGCGCCCTGGCGCGAGGAATCCGGCTTGTCCAGTTCCGGGCCAAAAAACTCGAGGCAAGCGCCTGGCAGGCCCTGGCCGCGGAGGTGATTGAGCGTTGTCACCGGGCTGGGGCGCGTTGCCTGCTGAACACGAGTCCGGCAGGTTTTGCCGCCTGTCCGGCGGACGGCATGCACCTTGACAGCCGCCACCTCCATGCACACGAGGTGCGGCCCGTGCCCACTTCGGTATTGCTCAGCGCCTCCTGTCATAACGAGGCCGATATTCGGCAGGCGGAAACCCTCGGCGCGGATTTTATCGTTCTCTCACCCGTACAGGCGACGGCCTCGCACCCCGATGCCGAACCCCTGGGCTGGGAGCGTTTCCACGAGATGAGTGACAAGGCAGCCATGCCCGTTTTCGCGTTAGGTGGTATGCGGCCAGAAGACCTCGAGACAGCCTTCGCACATGGTGCACAGGGGATAGCCGCGATACGGGCGCTTTGGGGAATTGATGATTTATGAATGATGATTTATGATTTTTAATTCATCAATTTTTTAATATTTTAGGTCGGATTAGCGCAGCGTAATCCGACGTGCCCATGCTTGTCATTCCGGTGCATGCCGGAATCCATGTATAGGGTTCAGTTTTGTTCTGCTAAAAGCCCAACGCAGAGGCGCAGAGACGCAAAGATCGCAGAGAATTACAAAGCGTTTTATCCTGTAAATCCTGTCCAGAAAGGTTTTATATTTTATTTTCCTTTGCGTCCCCTGCGTCTTCGCGCCTCTGCGTTGGGCTTTTAGATTATTAGTCTTCAGACTCGCTATCAGATGTGCCCATGCTTGTCATTCCGGTGCATGCCGGAATCCATGTATAGGGTTCAGTTTTGTTCTGCTAAAAGCCCAACGC
>NZ_JAVVES010000029.1:15221-30438 GCF_032250955.1 Sulfuriflexus sp.
ATTTTCCTTTGCGTCCCCTGCGTCTTCGCGCCTCTGCGTTGGGCTTTTAGATTATTAGTCTTCAGACTCGCTATCAGACTTTTGCAGGACTTTTTCACCGGGAATGCTGTGGCTGCCATCGGCCCAGGCACCGAGGTCGATCAATTTGCAGCGTTCACTGCAAAAGGGTTTCCAGCGTGAGTCTTCCGACCACGCTACCTGCTTGCCGCATGTCGGGCACTTAACAAACGTCGTCATAGTACACAGCAGGCAAGGTGGAAGTGGATATCGTCCTCACACTGGGTGGCGCGCGAACCGAGGTCGCCGAGCTGCATGAAACGCAAGGTGAAGCGATGTTTACCGGCGCTGATCTCGGCAAAGCAGGCCTGGTCTTCGGGCACCAGCACGCGGATCAACTGGTAAGCCATATTGGTGTCAAGTGACTGCTGACAGAAACCGCCCTCGGCGACCTGTGGTGTGGCCGTGGCACTGTCACGGATCAGCGACAGGATCATAAACACGGCGTCGCGGATGCTGTCGAATTCACTGACCCATTCCTGCAGGTTGGCCTGGCGTTGTTCCGGCGGGTGTTGCAACCACTGATGATAGGCAGGCAGGTCAAAGGCGCAGTCACCGCCGGCGATGCTGTTGCGCTGGCGGATGCTGTTCAGGAATTCATTGTCACGCAGTTTTTGTCCCGGCTGGCCATGAATGGCATGCAGGCGATCGATGAGGACATCAAGGTCATCGAGCACGGCCTGCAGGGCGCTGCTATCGACATTCGGGTTATCGACGAGTTTGCCGAGATTGGCGGCATGCCGCTCGAGTTCCTTGATGAGTTCGCTGCGCAGATCAGCGCGGCCGAAGACGTTCTGTATATCAAACAGGCTGTCGAGCACTGCACGGCTATGCCAGATGCTGTCACCGGCCAACCAGTAGGCGGCCTGCCTGAACAGGTGTTCGAGCCTGAGGAAAGTGCGTATGCGCTCATTCAATGGTTGTTCGTAGCAAATATGCTTCACTGTGTGCTTCTTGTTAAGGTTTTTCGGCTCGAAAGTCAGCATTATAGAGGCAAATGCCATCTTCCGCTAAATCTACACCAAATCAAAGAGATAGTCAGGCTCAGGAGGTCGGCTGGCAGTCGCCGAGATATTTTTTATGCAGCCGTTCGACGGCACGTTGCAGGTGGGCCAGGTCATGACTGTTATCGATGATGTCGTCAGCAATGGCCTTGCGCTGTTCCCGGCTGGCCTGGGCGGCCAATATGCGTTCGGCCTGTTCCGGGTCGAGCCGATCGCGTTGCTGCAGGCGTGCCAGTTGCAGGTCCTCGGGACAATCAATGACCAGCCGGCGATCCAGCATGGCCCAGTCCCCGGACTCCGCGAGTAGCGGGATAACGACAATGCAGTAAGGCGCGTCCAGTTCATCAATACGCTGAATAATCGTTTCCCGAATCAGCGGGTGGAGGATAGCCTCAAGGTCATGGCGGGCCCGGGCATCCTTGAAAATGATCTCACGTAAGGACGGACGATTAAGTTCACCGTTATCCAGCAGAATGCTCTTGCCGAAGCGTTCACAGATTCTTTCTAATGCAGGCTTGCCAGGCTCAACCAGTTCGCGGGCAATCTGGTCGGCGTCGATCACGGGCACACCAAGCGCGGCAAAGTGCTCCGCAGCCGCAGATTTCCCACTGGCGATGCCCCCTGTCAGACCGATAACGCGCATGGCAAGATTGTACCGTATAAAATAAAAAATTAATGGACGGGATTAAAAGGATAAGGGGTCGGAGTCGCGTGAGTGGAAGGATAAGGGGTCGGAGTCGCGTGAGTGTGGTGGTTCGCTGGAACGACGAGCCGCGGCGTTGGTGACCAGGTCAAGAGTACCTGTAGGTGGCGACTCCGACCCCGGTGGGTTCAGGCGGCGACTCCGACCCCGCTGGATTTCGACCCCGCTGGATTTTGTATTTTTCGATTTTTTTAAAGACCCGCGTAACGCAGGTAGGCATCCGTCAGGTCATTGCCCCAGAGCAGGGCGATCCAGCCGGCGGCTGCCAGGTAGGGGCCAAAGGGGATGGGGATGTTACGGTCGCGGCCGCGGAACAGGATCAGGCTGATGCCGATCACCGCGCCGACCGCGGACGAGAGCATGATAATGACGGGTAACATCTGCCAGCCCATCCAGGCGCCGAACACAGCCAGCAGCTTGAAGTCGCCATAGCCCATGCCTTCCTTGCCGGTGAGAATACGGAACAGGTGATAGATAAGCCACAGGGACAAATACCCGGCCGCGGCACCTACCAGGCTGGTATGGCTGTCAACGAAGACCGGCACCAGGCTCAGCAACAGGCCGAGCCAGAGAAGGGGCAGGGTGATCGAGTCAGGCAGCAAGTGGTGATCGATATCGATAAAGCTCAGCGCAATCAGCGCCCAGGTAAGCAACATCGCGGTACCCGCCTGCCAGGTAAAGCCGAAGTGCCAGGCGACGACGGCGGTGAGAACGGCGGTAAGTAATTCAATTAGCGGGTAACGGGGTGATATCCGCGTGCCGCAGCCGGCGCACTTGCCTTTTAAAAACAGGTAACTGAAGACCGGGATGTTTTCCAGCGCCGAGATCATGTGGCCGCATTCAGGGCAGCATGAGCGGGGCCTGACCAGGTTGAAGACCTGGTTATCAACGCCCTCCTGGCGCTCAAGCTCGAGCAGTTCACGGCATTGCTGGTGCCACTCCTTTTGCATGATCACCGGCAGGCGCAGGATGACCACATTCAGAAAGCTGCCCAGCAACAGGCCCAATATGAAACAGGCCGTTATAAAAACGGCCTGTTGTTCTGCCAGCAGGGTAATGATGTCCATGCTTGCCTAGACAACTTCGCCGAGTTTGAAAATAGGCAGGTACATGGCGATTACCATGGTGCCAATCAAGCCGCCAAGCACGACCATGATCATCGGTTCCATGAGGCTGCTGATGCTATCGACCATGTCGTCTACCTCGGCCTCGTAAAAGTCGGCGACTTTGCTCAGCATGGCATCGATGGAGCCGGCCTCTTCGCCGATGGCCGTCATTTGCACCACCATGTTCGGGAACAGGTCCTGTTGTTTCATGGTGATATTCAGTTGCTGGCCGGTGGCGATGTCGTCACGCATGCGAATAATGGCAGTCGAATAAACCACGTTACCGGCGGCGCCGGCCACGGACTGCAGGGCCTCGACGAGGGGCACCCCGGCGGCAAACATGGTGGACAGGGTGCGGGCAAAACGGGCGATAGCCGCCTTATGCAGCAAGGCGCCGAAAATGGGCGCCTTGAGCATCATGCGCTGCAGAAAGTGCTGGAACTTTACCGAACGCTTATTTGCCTGCAGGAAGACGTAAATGGCAGCAAAGAGGCCGCCGAAGATCAGATACCAGTATTCAGTGAATACCTCGGAAATATTAATGATTATCTGGGTGAGCGCCGGCAGGTCAGCCCCAAAGCTGGAAAACATGCTCTTGAACTCCGGAATCACGAAAATCATCAGGATAGCCGTGACCACAAAGGCGACGATCATTATCCCTGCCGGGTAATACATGGCCTTTTTTACCTTGTTCTTGATGGCCTCGGTCTTTTCCTTGTAAGTGGCGATCTTGTCCAGCATGTCTTCAAGGATACCGGCGTGCTCACCGGCCTGGACCAGGTTACAGAACAGCTCGTCAAAATAGAAAGGGTGCTTGGCGAGCGACTCGGCGAGGGTGTTACCACTCTCCAGGTCGTTCTTGATGGTCAGTAACAGGTCCTGGATATTGGGGTTTTCATGGCCGCGACCGGCGATCTCGAAGGCCTGCACCAGTGGCACGCCGGCCTGCATCATGACGGAAAGCTGGCGACTGAAAACGGCGATATCGCCAGAGGTGATCTTCTTGCCCCTTGCGGCACCACCGAACAGGGACTTGGGTTTTTTGCGTACCCTGGTCGGGTTAATGCCCTGGCGGCGTAGCTCGGCCTTGACCATGGCAACGCTCTTGCCATTGGTCTCGCCTTTTGTTTTGGCGCCTTTTTTGTCAGAGCCTTCCCAGATAAAAATATCTTCTGCAGTCGCTTTTCCGGCCATGTTTTAGTCCTTCGTCACACGGTTGATTTCTTCCAGACTGGTGAGTCCGTTTTTCACTTTCTTCAGACCTGACTGGCGCAGGTCGCTGATGCCCTCTTTGACGGCCTGGTCGGCAAGGGTGATGGCATTGCCGCCTTCCATGATCATCCGGCCCATCTCATCGGAGATCGGCATGACCTGGTAGATGCCGAGGCGGCCCTTGTAACCGTCGGCGCACTGGTCACAGCCTACCGGGCCGTAAACCTTCAGCCCGCCGGCGATATCCTGTTCAGTGAAGCCTTCCGCCAGTAACGCCTCCCTGGGGATATCGACTGGTTTCTTGCACTGGCTGCAAAGACGCCGGGCCAGGCGCTGGGCAATAATCAGGGCCACGGTCGAGGCAATGTTATAGGGCGCCACGCCCATATTGATTAAACGCGACAGGGTTTTCGGTGCATCATTGGTATGCAGGGTGGACAGCACAAGGTGCCCGGTCTGTGCGGCCTTGATGGCAATCTCGGCCGTCTCCAGGTCACGAATTTCCCCGACCATGATCACGTCCGGGTCCTGGCGCAGGAAGGCGCGCAGGGCGCTCGCGAACGTCAGACCGACCTTGTTATTGACATTGACCTGGTTGATCCCCGGCAGGTTGATTTCCGCCGGGTCTTCCGCGGTGGAGATATTGCGGTCTTCGGTATTCAGGATATTAAGCCCGGTATACAGCGACACGGTCTTACCGCTACCGGTCGGGCCGGTGACGAGGATCATGCCATCCGGTTTGGCGAGAGCCTGCATGTAGAGTGCTTTCTGATCTTCCTCGTAGCCGAGCACATCGATGCCGAGCTTGGCGCTGCCCGAGTCGAGGATACGCATGACGATCTTCTCACCGAACAGGGTCGGGCAGGTATTGACACGAAAATCGATAGAGCGGTTCTTGGACAGGTTCATTTTCATGCGCCCGTCTTGCGGGATGCGTCGCTCCGAGGTATCCAGGCGCGACATGACCTTCAGGCGGGCGCACAGGCGGCTGCCGAGATTGACCGGCGGCGAAGCGACTTCGCGTAATATCCCGTCCTGGCGAAAACGCACCCGGTAGGTCTTTTCATAGGGCTCGAAGTGGATATCCGAGGCGCCCTTGTTGATCGCATCAAGCAGGACCTTGTTCACAAAACGTACCACCGGGGTGTCATCGACATCGGCGTCACTACTGTCATCCTGGGGCGTCTCGTCGCCACTGGTGATGTCGAGGTCATCGAGATCGGTGTCGCCAAGGTCGCTGAGGCTGGTGTCGTGGGCCTCCATGGCATGGTCAATGGCCTTGCTGAGCTTGTCATCCTCGACCAGCACCGGTTCGGTGCTGGCGCCGACATGGAACTTGATCTCATCCAGCGCCTGCAGGTTGGTCGGGTCGGAAACAGCAACATAGAGGCGGTTGCCGCGCTTGAACAGGGGCAGGGCGTGATGCTGGCGAACGAGCTTTTCATCCACCAGCGCGGTGGCGGCCGCCTCCATGTCCATGGTACTGATGTCGAACAGGGGCACGCCGAATTCCTGCGAGGCGGCGTTGGCGATATTCAGGCTGTCGAGGATTTTGTTTGTCACCAGGTGGGTCACAAACGGGATCTTGTTCTTCAGGGCGGCGTCGTGGGCGGCGGCGGCATCGGCCTCGGCCAGCAGGCCGTCAAAAACCAGCCGGCGTGCGAGGCCGCTGAGTGCTACTTGTGGATTTGTTGTCGCCATAATTATGTAATTATTGTACGTACTTCCGGGAATTTGTCTGTGAACCGCTTCAACTATTTGATAATAGCCTAAAATTCAATTATTACAAAATGTTAGAATACAAAGCTAAAAATATTCTAGTAGAAATGATGGCCGAGCGTAAGTAAAGCTACTTTCAGTCCTTTGAATTAGAATAGAACATAATTCGGGTTGTTGCATGAAAAATAAAATGTTTATTTATCAGTATGTTATAAATATAAGTGGGTGGCCGGCAATATGATGCTTATCAGGTCTTCAATAATGATCCGTATCTTTTTCGCACTGAGTCCCCTATTTTTATATCAGCACATACACTACAGCTTAATTTATCATTCTGGTTTATATTTCCGAGGCCAAAACCTTTATGTCATTGGGATTGCTACGAGGAAATGATAATAATTTACTTAAAAAATAATAAGTTATGATACACATTGTTATTGGGACGAAGGCTCAATTTATAAAGATGGCTCCCATCATGTTCTCTCTCGAGAAAAGAGGGATTCGCTATCATTTGCTCGATCTGTCACAGCACGGTGGTTTGACAGACAATATTTTGCAAGTTTTCAGACTAAAACCTGTGGTTAGTAAATTCTCAAATATTGACCGACCGCTTGATAGTTACAAGGACATATTTGTCTGGTTGTTTAGTGTGGGCATACATGTCATTACCTGGTGGAAAATAAAAAAGACCCTGTTTTTAGATAAAGAAGGTATTGCACTGGTTCATGGTGACACATTGTCAACTTTAGTCGGTCTTGTGCTAGCTAAGCTTGCCGGTATGAGGTTAGGTCTGGTCGAAGCCGGTCTGCGAAGTGGTAAGCTACTGGAACCGTTCCCGGAAGAATTAATACGCCGAATAGTAGAAAAAGGCGCGGATATACTTTTCATTCCAGGCAGTGATATTGCAACTAAAATAATGAATTATAAAGATGGGAAAAGGATTATTGATACTCATTACAACACGGGTAATGATGCGGTCAGACTTATTCGTGATTTGTATACTATTAAAGGGGAGAGCGAAAATAGTAGTTACAACGTGGTGACATTACATAGATACGAGACTATATCTAGTAAAAAACATCTGGAGAAGGCCATAAAGTATATTATTGAATTAGCCTCAAGTATTGGTCCATGTACATTTGTTCTCCACCCGCCTACGAAAAAATTTTTACTCAAGTTTGGATTAATGCATCTATTGGAAGAAAGTGAAGATATTATAATTACTGATCTGCTCCCTTATCATGAATTTATTAAAATGCTTATTGGATGTAAATATATAGTTACTGATGGTGGTTCAATTCAGGAAGAGGCGACATTTTTACAAAAACCATGCATTGTTCTGAGAAATAGAACTGAGAGGATAGATGGGCTTGGGGTAAATATTGCGCTTACCACCTGGGATGCCAAACGGGATAGTGTATTTCTTGCTTCAAGAAAACACTGCGCGGAAGATAGCAAGGCCGAAAACCATAACTTGGCAACGAATATCATTATAGAGAACATTCTTAAATATAGGGAATAAGAAAAATCTGTAGTGCAAGTTGCTATTTTATGGATATAAAAATTTAAATATGAATATGGATAATAAACATCGAAAAAATATTAAAATCGTTTTATCCAACTCATACGGTACATTAAACACTGGTGATGAAGCGCTTCTCGAATCATTGATAGATGAGATAAATGAACTGAATGAAGAGATCGAGATGTGTATCCTGAGCCTTTTCCCAGAAGAGTCGAAAAAGCGGCATCCAGAACACACTATTGTATATTCTGGCGTTGTGAAGGGTTTCTTTGCCACATGGAAGGTCATTCATAAAGCCGACTTGCTGATAGTCGGTGGTGGTGGACTTATTCAGGATTCAAGTAGTTTTGGGAACCTGCTTTTCCATCTCAGCCGACCTGTTATGGCGATTATCTCTGGCACCCCCTTTGCTGGAGTCGGCCTGGGGGTAGGTCCCTTACGAAGAAAAACAGGGAGGTGGCTGACCAAGATTATCTTACGAAAGGCACAGAAACTATGTGTACGTGATAAAGCTTCATTAGATGTGTGTAAGGAAATTGGAATACCTGAAGAAAACATAAGTGTATGTGCCGATCTGGCATTGACCTTGGGGTATGGAGAGGTCCCTGTAAACAATAGGTATTTCAACAAGATTTGCAATCTGAAAAGAAAGCACGAACACTTGATCGGTTTATCATTTCGGCCTGAGCCAGGGAAGCACAGGCTTTCAGAGAGAGTTTCATCGCAATTTGAGGAACAGTTACACGAATTATGCAAGGCGATTGATCGAATACAAAGCGAACGCGATGCAATTTTTGTCTTTATTTCCATGCACCCTGAACAGGACGATCTTATAGCAAATAAAATACAGTTACTAATAAAGAAAACCGATCAATTCCTTATTGTTCCGGGAGGGCTGTCACCGAGAATAGTAATGCATATAGTAAAACAGTTTGATTTGATGCTTGGTATGCGTTTGCACTCACTTGTATTTTCCGCGCGAGGTTATATTCCATTTATAGGCTTGGGTTATGATCCTAAAGTCATGGAGTTCTGCGAGCAGGTGGGTCAAGAAGAATATATGCTGCCTCTTCAGAGGCTGGATGCAGGTACTGTTGCCAATACTGCAGAAAGGGCTCTATTGAATAAATTGGAAATATGCAGAAATTTAAAAGACAGGATTACAGAGTTACAGGCGCGATCAAATACTAATAAAAATTGTATTAAGGACGCATTAGGCTCCAATGGCTGAATAGGAGCCATGCTTTTCGATATTGCTCGCTACATTGATGTAAAAAAGCACCTAGTGTTCGGCAGGAGGATCCGGGCTTGTCTTCAATAAGAAATATGTAACAGGAATAATAACCGTCAGCCCAAGTATTCTATTAATTGAAACTGCAATATAGGCATGAGATGCCTGAATGTCGATTGTTGTCGAAATTAATGCGGCAAAAATCTCTCTTACACCGAGTCCTGCTGGCACTATACTAACTATAGATCCCATTATGCTGGTTATCGCAAAAACAGAACATTGCGCATAACTGGTGTCTATGCCAATTGCTTTGAACGCAAAATACATCCTTATTACGTCAACCTGTATAGCAAGAATTTCTATTAAAAGTAATGCCAATAGGATTTTATAATCCTGGGTAATCTTTCTAATAGTGAGTGATGCATAGACTGAAAGACAAGCACCGGTTAACAGCATGGTATAACCAAGGCTGAATTGTTTAAAATAAATCAGCCAGCCTCCGGAATACATGGATGTTAGTGACAGCCATAAAAATGAAGCAGTTAATATTGCCTGAAATGAGTCTGAATAGGTGTTTTCTGGCTTCTTCAAATTAGCCAGTTTCACCATCACTCCCCCAGGTAGCGGCAGTATATTAGCCGCTGAACTCAAGATGCTGATATTTAGTGCCCGTTGCGTACTTATATGATTATGAGCAAGTGATGAAGTATATTTATATCTGACACCATTGATGATGATTGTAGGCGGCAGGCATAGGGCTAATATAATCAGAATATATAGCCAGTCTAAGCTAGTAATACTATGCTGGCTTTCATACAGTGAGTAGAACAGCCCGAAGAAGAAGAGAATAATGGCGAAGGTAAGAAGTTTCTTATGCTGCCCGGCACTCCCTGTCCGGAGAAATGAGAAAAGATACTCTATTCTTGAAAGCCATCGGTTATGACGATCAGGCATGATATTACTTGTTATTCCCTGTGCGGCTATAGATTAGCGATGTGATTTGTTCTGAAACCAGGCCAATGAGAAATATTATGATAGAGGTTGTAAACAAAAGTGCACTCATGTTTGTGAAGCGTCCACTATTTATGAAAGTATAAATGTAATAACCAATACCTATTAATAAATGCAACAGGCTAAGAGGAAAAAAAACTTTCAGCGGAGAGTAGAGTGTCCCGACCTTGAAGATAATAAGGAGGAAACGGATACCATCCTTTAATGGTTTGATATGACTCTTGCCGCCCCGTTTCAGGGCTTCAATGGGCTGGTAACCGACCGAATAACCGGCGCGGAAGAATGCCATGGTAATCGTGGTCGGGTAGGAGAAGCCGTTCGGCAGCATGTGCAGAAACTCCCGGAATTTTTTGGCGTTCACTGCCCTGAACCCGGAAGTCAGATCAAGGATCTGCTGTCCAGTCATCCAACTCGACAGGGTATTGTAAATACCGTTGGCCAGCCTTCGGCCTATCGACGCATGTGAACTGGAACTTCTTGCGCCAATGACCATGTGGTAGCCCTCGTTAAACTTGCGCAGCAGGTGTTCTATATCGCCGGGTTTGTGCTGGCCGTCGGCGTCCATGAAAATAATAATTTCTCCGCTGGCTGCCTGGGCACCGGTTTTGATAGCTGCACCATTGCCTTTACTGTATGGATGACGGACGGATTTTACTGTCTGAGCTTCACAAACCTGTACGGTATTGTCAGTTGATCCGTCGTCAACAACGATGATTTCTGCTTCAGAGTAAAGTGTACGTAATTTGGGAAGAAGCTTGTCCAAGTTAGACGCTTCATTTTTCGCTGGTATAACAATGGAAAGTTTTTTATCCATATCGACACCCGACTATCAACGTTTGAGAGTAATTTCTTCCTGATTGATGGAAGACTCCAGTTTCATTATTTGAGATGTGTACTTTCTGAAAAAAGGCAGTGCACCATTCAGTGTTTTTAATTGCTCGATGGTTTCTCGGGCACTGTTCAGATCACCGGCACTAACTTCCATATAACCTTTCTCCAGTAACACATCTAGTCTATCAGGCCTCACTCGGTGGGCCTCTTTCAGTATACTTGTTGCAACCTGTGCGCGCCCTGATTCGTTATGCACTCTTGCCAGTCGCACAAGAAATTTTTGTTTTAATAATGGATTTTCTATTGCCCTGGGGTTGGCAAGTACCGCATTAAATAGGGCTATAAGTTCCTTGTTGCTAATATTGCTACAGTGGTTGGCAATACGATTCAGGCTGGTCAGGCTGTGTGGTGTGAAACCGAGGTGACGAGCATGGTTTATCAGCGTCAGGCTCTCGGTGATATATCGGGTTGAAGTTATGGTTTTGGCATTATTGGAATAAGATATTTCTACGCAATCGATAATGATGTCTTGTAGGGGGGCGGCCGCATCCCATGGGTGGATATTTCGTAGATGTGCGGTCTTTTCCCGTGCGGCTGCAAAGTTTCTGTTGCGCAGGTGCGCATTTATTTCCCAGTTAATCAAGCGGTACGAATTGGGCTGAAATTGGGCTTCAAACTGGAATAGCGTATCCTCGGTGGCCCATATACTGCTACGGCTAAAGGTCTGGAAGGATAGTAGTAACATAAACATGCCCAGAAAGCCCTTGGCATATAGCGCATAGCTTGTGGAGGCAGTGAAACGGTAAAGTCCATAGATAGCGGCCAGAAGCAGACCATACATCGCTGTATAGTTTCTATGTTCAAACTTGATCTCTAGTGGAAAAACCGTGGATTCAAGTGCGTGGGATAACAGGAACCAGAAAATACCCAAGGCAATGACGGGTTCTTTTCTGACGAGCAGTAGACCCGTGATGGCAAGCCCCAGCAAACCGGTAATGGCGAGGATGGTCAGGGTATCGAAAGTGGAGGTGACGGGGTAGCCATCATGGTGCAATGCCATCTCGGATAATTGTGGAGAGAAATATTGTTTTATATAACCCCAGAGGACATGGCTTTCTGTCAACAAGCGTTCCCCCAGAGAAAAGTCGCGGTGTATGTAACCGGCAAGAAAGGTATCATTTTTTAAAATATAAACAGCCAAGCCAAGCGCAATGGGCAGTATGGTAATCATGCCGAAAGTGGTCAGGAATCGGGTATCACGAACCCCTGCCTGTGTGGCAGGTGTGCGAAATCTGAATACGAATACCTCGATGAGCAGGATATAACCGGGCAGGAGTACCGTAGTCTCTTTCGAGAACATCCCCAGCAGGCCAAATATAAAATAGCCCAGTAGAATAAGGGTATAGGCAAACCTTTTTTCTTGACTGATGCGTTCACGGCCATAGATATAGGCCAGGACTGCAAGCAGGGTGAACAGGGTTGAAAGCTGGGCCATGCGTTGCACGACATAGAGCACCGTGCTGACATGCAAGGGGTGGAGTAACCATACTGAAGCGGCAACGAGTGCGATTGAACTGGCCCATTTTTCGCCGGGCCTGCCCTGCAGGCAGCGGTGGAGAATATTCTTGCCGACTAGGTAAAGTAGAATGCCGGTAAATAAATGCAGCGCTAGGTTGGTGACCTTGAAGCTTAAGGGGTCTTCACCAAAAAAGATAAAATTCAGAGCGAAGCTGGCATTGGCCAGTGGGCGTAGAAGCGGGCCGTTTTCCAGTGAAAAGGACAAGGGTAAGAGTTGTTGCCAGTTCAGTTCGGCCATTCTGAGCTGAAGGGTGTTTGTAAAGTCATCGAGTAGGAAGGGCCCGTTAAGCCCGGGCAAGTAGAGGGCGATGGTCAGTAGTAGCACAATTAACAAGAGGAGCTTGCTGTTTAGGTGAGGAAGCCGTGTTTTATTGTTATGCATGGTGGCTGTAACTTGTCTTGAGCCCGCCCGGGGTCTGGTCAACGTCGGCATTATGACAGTATATATGAGGGTAAGATGCTATTACCAGTAAGCGCCGGTGAAAAGAGTACGTTTTATCCGGTGTACTGGCTTTCGTTAATGTACTGATGCAGGCATAAACAAAGGGGCTGCCGGAGTGGTCTCTTCCGAAATTATTTGCCCCGATTGGCGGCGCCAGCATTGGCGGGCAGGCCTCATGAAGGAGCGGGCGTATAAGGCCACTGAGTATAGTTTGGATTTGTTGTAGCCATGCCTTATAAGCCGATTAGATAGGGGGTTTTGGGGTTCGTGCTTGTGAACCTTTTGTTTATAATAAATAGCCAAATAAAATAGGCCCCTCATAACGAGGGGCCTATTTGTGCTAATACCTAAGTGCTTTCAGAATTACAGGATTATCCGTAATTCCTCAGGTTTATTATCGGCAATTCGCCGGCAAGAATTTTTCGGGCGTAGTAGTTTTCGAACAATCCCATGAGACGCCTTGGGCACTACCTGTACCGGTCAATTTAAACGTTGTGCCATTTGCAGTACCGAGACCTGAGGCGGCGAGTGTTACCTGGACAACACCTACTGTGGTACTTGTTTGCGTGTAAGCGACACCCGCGACATAATCACCGATAGCGCCAGTATTGACACCAGCTTGAGCAGCAGTTGCAGGCATTCCACCCTCAGAGATATAGTACTCAGAGACTGAAGTTTTTGCTGCAGCCAGTGCCCCTACCCCCTCAGTGATTTTTGCGCGAATAGTGTAATCCTGATAAGCAGGGATGGCGATGGCGGCGAGAATACCGATAATCGCGACAACGATCATCAATTCAATCAGTGTAAAACCTTGTTGTACGTTTTTCATTATGCTCTCCTGAAAATTCAGTTGTTTGGGTTGTCGTGTTCTGAATTGGCGCGTTAACAGCGGCGCTGTTTCATCACTTACCCGTAACTGGAGCAAGGGCTGTGCCAAACGGGTGGTTGGCAGGTGCTCACCCGACCTGTGGTAGACTAAGTAATTGAAATATTGGTGTAAATTATTTGTTTGTCGTGATGGGTTGGATGCGGTTTTGGCATCTGGATGCCGGTATTTTTCCTTGCCAGTGAAACCTGCAGGGCAGAATGTGACGCTGAGCGTCAGTTCTGTAGTTTTGTAGGTCAGATTAGCGCAGCGTAATCCGACGCATTTCTTCACATGGGCACGTCGGCTTCACTTCAGAACCGCTTTCAGCGTTTCATCAAGTATTTTCTACGCTGCGCTACGGTCACGTCACCTCCGGTTCCTAAGCCGACCTACGATTATGGGTGGCTATTCTTCGAGGCCGAGCTTCTTCAGCCGGTAGCGCAGGGCGCGGAAGGTGATGCCGAGCCTTTTCGCCGCCGCGGTCTTGTTGAAACGGGACTGTTCCAGGGCCTGCTGGATGGCGTCCTTCTCGATTGAATCGAGGTAATCCGTCAGCGGCATTTCGCCATCCAGGTCGGCCATGAGCAGGCTTTCGTCGGCGGCAGTGGGTGTATGGGCCGCAGGCAGGTGCAGGTCGGCGACCTCAATGGCTTCTCCCTCGCACAGGGTCATGGCGCGCTCGAGGATGTTCTCCAGTTCACGGACATTGCCGGGAAAGGGATACCCGGCCAGGACGTCCAGCGCCTCGGGGGTGAGCCGGGGCGTGGCCAGGCCCATTTCAGCGGCCAGCTTGCCGAGAATGTGCCCGGCGAGCAGGGGAATGTCACCGCTGCGTTCGCGCAGGCTGGGCACGGCTAACTGGATAACATTGATGCGGTAGAACAGATCCTGGCGGAAGCTGCCTTCGCTGACCAGCGCGGCCAGGTCCTTGTGGGTGGCGCTGAGGATACGCACATCGACCGGGGTCTCGCGCTGTTCGCCGACCGGGCGCACGGACTTTTCCTGGATGGCGCGTAGTAGCTTGACCTGCATGTGCAGGGGCAGCTCGGCCACTTCGTCGAGAAACAGGGTGCCGCCATCAGCGGCCTGGAAGAGGCCGGTCTTGTCGCTCACCGCGCCAGTGAAACTGCCCTTTTTATGGCCGAAGAACTCGCTTTCCATCAGGTCCTGCGGGATGGCGCCGCAGTTCACCGGCACAAAGGCCCTGTCGGCGCGCGGGCCGAGTTCGTGGATCAGGCGAGCGACGAGTTCCTTGCCGCTGCCGGATTCACCGCTGATATATACGGGCGCCTGGCTGCGGGCGAGCTTCTTGATGGTCTCGCGGGTGCGCTGGATGATGTCGGCATCGCCGAGCAGTTGCAGCGTGGCAGATTCCGCGGCCGCGTCAGGTTGATTGGCAGACCGGTCAGGGGCTTTGTTATGCGTCTTGTGTGACAGCTTCAGGGCCGTGTTGACGAGCTTGCGTAACGCGCCCAGGTCGACCGGTTTGGAGACAAAGTCGAAGGCGCCGGCCTTGAGCGCGGTAATCGCCAGTTCCATGTTGCCGTGCGCGGTAATCATCGCCACCGGGACATTCGCGTGCAGTTGCTGCATGTGGCGCACGAGGTCGATGCCATCGCCGTCCGGCAGGCGCATGTCGGTGAGGCACAGATCGAAATCGTGCCTGTCGAGCAACCCGCGCGCGGTGGCGATGTCGGCGGCACTCTGGCAGTCGATGTCCATGCGCGAGAGGGTCATCTCCAGCAGTTCGAGAATATCCGGTTCGTCATCAACGATGAGGGCTAGGTATTTGTCCATATTTTTTATTATAGGGCTTTACACTGCTGTCCCGTTAATTCCCTCTCCCTTCGGGAGAGGGTTAGGGTGAGGGGATTTAGATTCGATAACATATTGTTTTATTTACTCCCTCATCCTGGCCTTCTCCCAAAGG
>NZ_JAVVES010000002.1:0-75297 GCF_032250955.1 Sulfuriflexus sp.
CAATGTGTTATCGAATCTAAATCCCCTCACCCTAACCCTCTCCCGAAGGGAGAGGGAATTAACGGGACAGCAGTGACTTTTGGTGATTAATTTAAGGGGAAAGGCATAGCTGCAAAGCCAGCGGCCATTCAGCCACACAAGACAGGGGGGATCATGGCATCCACCCGACCTGACAGCCAGAAAAGACGTCTTCAGTCGAAGGCGGACAAGTCCCCGTCAAGAAGTTTCTTCAGGGCCTCTTCATCGACTACCGGGACACCGAGCGCCTCTGCTTTGGCCAGCTTTGAGCCCGCATCAGCACCGGCTATGACGCAGGCGGTTTTCTTTGACACGCTGCCACTAACCTTGGCGCCAAGCTTCTGCAGCTTATCCTTGATTTCATTACGCGGCAGAGACAATGTCCCGGTCAGCACAATGCTCTTGCCAGCCAGCGGTTGTTCTCCAGCTGCTTCAGGTTCAATTTCCTCCCAGAATACACCCGCCTCGATTAACTTTTTAATCACCTCGCGGTTATGTGGCTGGTGATCAAAGGCGGCAATATTTTTGGCCACCACCGGCCCGACATCAGGTACCGATTCCAGTTGCTCCTCTGTGGCCTCTATAATTGCGTGCAGATTGCCAAAGTGCATGGCCAGGTTGCGCGCTGTCGCCTCGCCAACCTCGCGAATACCCAGTGCAAATATGAACCTCGGCAGGGTTGTCTGCTTGCTCTTCTCCAGGGCCGCGATAAGATTGTCAGCCGACTTCGCTCCCATGCGTTCCATGCCGGCCAGTTGTTCAACCGTGAGGCTGTAGAGATCGGCAACATCATGAATCATGCCGGCATCGACAAGCTGTTCGACCAGTTTGTCACCCAGTCCATCAATATCCATGGCGCGCCGCGAGGCAAAATGCTTGATGCTTTCCTTGCGCTGTGCCGGGCAGAACAGGCCGCCACTACAGCGAGCGACTGCCTCACCCTCGACACGCACGACCTCGGAACCGCACTCCGGGCATTTTGCCGGAACCTTTAACTGGCGAGCACCTTTTTTGCGTTCACTCTTGACGCTACTGACGACTTCCGGAATGACATCGCCGGCCCGCCGCACCACAACCGTGTCGCCGAGCCTCACATCCTTGCGTCGGATCTCGTCGACATTGTGCAGCGTGGCGTTACTGACCATAACTCCTCCGACAAGCACCGGTTCAAGCCGTGCCACCGGCGTCAGGGCACCCGTGCGCCCCACCTGCCATTCCACCGCAATCAATTTAGTCATCTCTTCCTGCGCCGGAAATTTATAGGCAATCGCCCAGCGTGGTGCCCGCGAGACAAAACCGAGTACCTGTTGCTGCTCATACCGGTTGACCTTGTACACAATCCCGTCTATCTCGTAATCAAGCGCATCGCGCCGTTCGAGCAGCCGTTGGTAATAAGCCTCGCAGCCTTCCACGCCTTTCACGATTGCAGGCTCATCCGAGACGCGCAAACCCCAGTCGCGTAATTGTTCCAGTGTTGCATGGTGGGTCTCGGGCAAACGGACACCTTCTATCACGCCAACACCATAACAATACATCGTGAGGGGACGACTCGCCGTAATCGAAGAATCCAGCTGCCTTAACGAACCGGCAGCGGCATTGCGGGGATTGGCAAAGGGCTTCGCATTATTCATGCGTTGACGCTGATTCAATTCCTCGAAGCCTTTTTTGGGCATATAGATCTCGCCCCGCACTTCCAGCCGCCGGGGAATACCCTGGCCGCTCAAGCGCAGCGGGATCGCGCCGATGGTCTTTACGTTGTGCGTAACATCTTCACCGGTAGCCCCATCACCACGGGTCGCACCGCGCACCAGTACCCCGTCCTCATATAGAAGGCTAATCGCCAGGCCATCGATTTTTGGCTCGGCGAGGTATTCAATTTCGTCCACGTCCAGCGTCTGGCGGCAGCGCCGATCAAAGTCTTCCAGTTCCTCCGTCGAGAATACGTTGCCAAGTGACAGCATGGGCACTTCATGCCGCACCTCGGTAAATGCCGCCTGGGCCTCGCCCCCGACACGCTGCGTCGGTGAGTCTGCACTGCGTAATGTCGGATAACGCGCCTCCAGTTCCTGTAGCTCACGCAACATGCGGTCGTATTCCGCATCCGGGATCTCGGGGTTATCCAGCACGTAATAACGATAATTATGATAATTGAGCTGCTCATGGAGTTCGGCAGCGCGCCTCTTATCACTGGCAGGAATGGTTTTACTCGAATAACTCATTTACTGGATTTTTTCATTCTTCAGGCAAGTATGCCAATAACTTTACTATATGTGCGGCCAGGTTTATATCTTCAAGCGCATACTGTTGCCTGGCGACTGGGCTTGTATATAGAGCTTGCGTATAATCACGCCCATTCACTAATAACCACTACATAATAATAAGCGATTATAAGTATGCAACTCGTTCATGGCCTGCCTTTTAATAATCTTCAGCGCCTCAAACACGCCCCAGGGGCAGGGGCACCATTATATTCGCCGTGCTGATTTGCAAAGACGCTTAACCGGAAGCCTAATTAACCCGTGTCGTGCCAGTGCCTGGCACTCTTTTATATTCCTTGCGGGAATATTAGTAGTTATTTATTCATTTGAATACTTAGCAATCAGCACGTACCATCCTGCGTCTTCATACATATTTGTTAATTTTTCGTGAATACCGGCCTGCCTGGCCGCTGTAAATTGAATTTCCAATCGGGAATATATATAACCAAGCTGTTAAATTGACTCATCGCTACGCTCCGGCGTGAGACAAGATAGTCTTTTGTGTTTTAACACAGAAAAAACATGAGGTTTTAAGCATGAATGCGCTTGCTGACGAAGAACAGAAAACTGCCCCCAAAACAGGTCGCCCCCCTCTAAAAGAAATTATCGGCGCCGTGGTTTTTACCCTGTTCGCCGTTTACGTAGCGATGATCGTACCCTCGATTGAGATTGCCTGGGTCAGCGCTATTCTTATTCTTACTATCTACCTGTTTGTATTTGAAGTCGTTCCTGTGGATGTGGCCGCCGTCTCAATCATGGTGCTACTCGGTCTCACCACCTTGTTCGCCCCCATCATGGGACTGGAACAGGGTCTGGTAGACACCGCAAACCTGTTTGACGGTTTTGCCTCGAACGCTGTCATCTCGATTATTGCCGTTATGATCATCGGCGCCGGTCTCGACAGAACCGGCATCATGTCCAAGGTCGCCAGCTTTATTCTGAAAGTAGGCGGTACCACAGAAGGCCGTATCATCCCGATTATCTCCTCTACGGTAGCGGTGATCTCCTCGTTCATGCAAAACGTTGGTGCTGCCGCCCTGTTCCTGCCTGTGGTGTCGCGCATCTCGGCACGTTCCGGCTTGCCCATGTCACGCCTGCTGATGCCGATGGGCTTTTGTGCCATCCTTGGTGGCACAATGACCATGGTCGGCTCCAGCCCGCTGATCCTGCTGAATGACCTGATGATGACTTCCAACCAGGCCCTGCCTGCTGACCAGCAGATGGAAGCCTGGAGCCTGTTCTCTGTAACCCCGATTGGTCTGACACTGATCGCCTCAGGCATTATCTATTTCGTTGTCGCTGGTCGTTTTGTCCTGCCCACCGCCACTGAAAGCACCACCCGTGGTACCGATCCCATGCAGTATTTCCGTGATGTCTACAACATTGACTATTCAATGTCAGAGATTGTGGTGCCGGAAGGCAGTAACCTGGTCGGAAAACGCCTTGACGAAATCGAGACGGCCAACCGCATTCGCATCATCGCCAGCAAACGCGCCGGCGAAGAAACCCGCATGGGCCCGGGCACCCTGGCACGTGACACCGAGATGACGGCAGGCATGGTGCTCGGTGTTGTTGCCGAACCGGACTCACTAAGTGCCTTTATCGAAAAATACAGCCTGAAGAAACGCGACAAGCTGCGCACCTTTTCTGAATCCCTGTCTCCGAACAAGTCCGGTATTGCTGAAGTGGTCATCCCGCCAGGCTCGGGGCTAATCGGCAAGAGTGCCCGCGATATATGGATGCGCAAGACCTATGGCATGGCCATGGTCGGGCTGCACCGCAATGGTGAAACGCTCCGTGAAGGCGATGACATCCGAAACACCCCCTTCCAGGCCGGTGACACGCTGGTGGTTCACACCCCGTGGCCGGCACTCGAACGCATCTCCTCAGATCGTAACTTCGTGGTCGTGACAACCGAATACCCGCGTGAAGAAAAAATGCGACCTAACAAGCTGGGGTGGGCAATCGTTTTCTTTGCCATCGCCCTGAGCATGATATTGTTTACCGATATCCTCCTCTCTGTGGCGCTACTGACCGGTGCTGTCGGGATGATATTATCTCGCGTGCTGACAGTTGAAGAAGCCTACGAGGCGGTTAGCTGGAAGACCGTGTTCCTGCTTGCCTCGCTGATTCCACTGGGGTTGGCCGTAGAAACGACCGGCACCGCCAAATGGATTGCCGAACAGGTTCTCTATGTCGTAGGTGATGCGCCGATATGGGTAATCCAGGCTGCCGTTGCCATCCTCGCCACTTTCTTTACCCTGGTCATGTCGAACGTCGGCGCCACCGTACTGCTGGTGCCACTGGCCGTAAACATTGCCCTTGGGGTAGGCGCCAACCCGGCAGTCTTTGCGCTGACCGTAGCGATAGCAACGTCGAACTCATTCCTGATCCCGACTCACCAGGTAAATGCCCTGATCATGGGGCCAGCCGGTTACCGCGTACCCGATTTCCTCCGCGCCGGTAGCGTCATGACCATATTGTTCCTCGTCGTCATGCTGTTAATGATGAACCTCGTATTCTAAGGTACCCGATGTGAAAAAAATAAACATAACAAACCTGCTACTGAGCGTTTGCATGACATTGCTTCCCGGCATGGCCTTCGCGGCAAATGCCGATGGCAGTACACCGATTGATTTGACCGGCAGCAGTGTTGGCCTGTTTGCCATTGGCATTTTTGTCCTTGCCTACGTCCTCGTCATGGCCGAGGAGTTTACGCATCTGCGCAAGTCCAAGCCGGTTATCATTGCTGCCGGCATCATCTGGGCGGCTATCGCCTGGACCTATCAGGCAAACGGCCTGCCGGCAAACCTGCCTGAAGAGGCCATCCGCCACAATCTGCTCGAATACGCCGAACTCATGTTATTCCTGCTTGTGGCGATGACCTACATCAACACCATGGAAGAACGCCGCGTCTTCGAGGCTCTGCGCTCCTGGCTGATCAGTTCAGGTTTTGGTTTCCGCGCGCTGTTCTGGATCACGGGCATACTGGCATTCTTCATTTCACCTGTTGCCGACAACCTGACGACAGCCCTGCTCATGTGTGCTGTCGTATTAGCCGTTGGTGGTGACAACCTGAAATTCGTTACCCTCGCCTGTATCAACATTGTGGTGGCGGCAAATGCCGGTGGAGCCTTCTCCCCGTTTGGCGATATCACCACGCTGATGGTCTGGCAGAAAGGCATTATCGATTTCTGGGGATTCTTTGCGCTGTTTATTCCCGCCGCCGTCAACTTCCTCGTGCCCTCGGCTATCATGCATTTCGCTATCCCCAATGAGCACCCCACTGTCTCTGATGAAAAGGTCGTTATGCAGCGTGGCGCGAAACAGATTATTCTGCTGTTCCTGGCAACGATTGCCACCGCCGTGTCATTCCATAACTTCCTGCAGCTGCCGCCGGTCATCGGCATGCTGACTGGCCTGGGCTACCTGCAGGTCTTTGGTTTCTTTCTGAAAAAGACCGCCCATCGGGAAATTAGCGTTGCAGATGATACTGAAGCTGCTGAACAAGATGAGCAGATCGGCAGCCCGGTCGCCTTCGATGTCTTTAACCCCATCGCCCGTGCAGAGTGGGACACCCTGCTGTTTTTCTACGGCGTTGTCGCCTGTGTCGGGGGTCTCGGTTTCCTCGGTTATCTCGGTATGGCCTCGGATATTATGTATAACCAGTGGGGTGCCACCAGTGCGAACATCGCTGTCGGCATTCTCTCTGCGATCGTTGATAACATTCCGGTCATGTTCGCCGTACTGACCATGAACCCGGCAATGGATACAGGCCAGTGGTTACTGGTTACCCTGACCGCCGGTGTGGGCGGCTCACTGTTATCGATTGGCTCCGCTGCCGGTGTTGCCCTCATGGGTCAGGCCCGCGGCAAGTACACCTTCTTCAGCCACCTGAAGTGGACGCCCGTCATCGCCCTCGGCTATGCGGCCAGCATCGCCACACACTTCTGGATTAACAGCCACCTGTTTACCTGAAGAGGGCCTGGCTTCAATCATAAAAAACGGGGCCGACGGCCCCGTTTTTTTATTTCCGACATAAGCCACTCGCCATATGCGCTACCAGCTAGCGTGCCCTGCTTCCGTCTGGATAATATAAAGCCATCACAGCCGGGGGGCGTGTTCGTAAAAATCCGTTAGCGACTCTGTTCGGCAAGCGACTTGTTCAGAACGTAGGTATTCAGGCTGGCGCGCAGATCATCAATCGCCTGGCGTGTCAGCACGCTGCGATGATCATCACAAAGTCGGCCATGCAGTTCATCGGCGAGCTTGCGCGCCGTATCCAGCATGTCATCAAATACCGCCAGTGCATCCAGACGATGCGGCAAGGTCATGAGAAGCAACAGCGCCGGCGTGGATGTTTCTGCCATCGTCGCCAGCTCAAAGTAGCCTGGCTCGATGGCGTTAGCCAGGCTAAACACGGGCATGTCACTGCCCTCCTGCAGACGATGGAAGATATTCATCTCACCATATTGCAGGCCGACCTGCATAAAGGCATGCAGGAGATCCGCACCATTAAAGCGTTGCCCTTCCTGGGACAACACATGCAGGGCAATAATCCGTTCTGGTTCGGCGGGCTCTTCGGGCTGAGGGTGTTTTTGTTCACCACGTGAATCCGTATTGACATCGAAGTCGCCGATGTCCATTTGTCCGGCATCTGCGTCAGTGGCCGTGATGATTTCCTCGAGTGCTTCAAGTTCGCCACGAATATCGTAAATGGGATCGTTATCGAGTTCCGGATCCGATTCAAGATCCGGTTCCTGCCTGTGGTAAGCGTCATTTTCGGGTCGCGATAACGGCGAGTCCGTGGTGGAAAACGACTCGATATCGCCGAGGTCGTCGTGCAGATTGCTTTTCTGCCGGGCCGAGACCACATGGGTTTCGGTGCCTTCTTCACGGACACCGCCCCAGCGTTGGTAACGATCATCCTCGCGACGGCGCCTGATACGCTCCCAAAGATAGAAGGCGAGGATCAAAACCGCACCAAGCAGGATAAGTGAAATGCGCAACGAGTCCATGAGCGCTCCGTTTATGCCTTGTTTTACATCGCCGCCAGCGATGCTGCTTCGTCCACGTCCACGGCAACGAGTCGCGATACACCGGGTTCGCTCATCGTTACCCCCATCAATTGGCCAGCCAGTTCCATGGTGACCTTGTTATGAGTAATAAAGATAAACTGGATACGATCCGACATGGACTGCACCAGTTCACAGAAACGAGCGACATTGGCATCATCGAGTGGCGCGTCGACCTCGTCGAGCATACAGAAAGGTGCCGGGTTCAACTCGAAAATAGCAAACACCAGCGCCACCGCGGTCAGTGCCTTCTCACCACCGGAGAGCAGGTGGATGGTGCCGTTACGCTTGCCTGGTGGACGTGCCATCACCGTAATGCCGGTGCTGAGCAGGTCATCGTCTGTCAGTTCCATGTAGGCATGACCACCGCCAAACAGGCGCGGGAACATGGCCTTGAAGCCGTTATTCACGGTATCAAAGGTTTCCTTGAAGCGTGTACGGGTCTCGCGGTCGATCTTGCTGATCGCGTTCTCGAGTGTATTCAGTGCATCCTCGAGGTCTGTCATCTGCCTGTCGAGGTACTCCTTGCGTTCAGAGCGTTCCTTGAACTCATCGATCGCCGCCAGGTTGATAGCACCAAGGCGCTGGATGCGGCTCTCGAGTTTGCTGACATCCTCTTGCCACTGCTGCTCGGTCGCATCCTCGGGCAGACCCGCGTATAAGGCGGCCAGTTCAAAACCGGTTTCATCGATCTGTTCCTGCAAGGTCTGCAAACGCACACTGATGCCCTGAAAGTCCATACGTAGCTGTTCCAGCTCGCCGCGCACGTCCTGAACCTGTTGATCAGCCTTGCCGTTATCATCCCCGGCCTCGCGCATAGCGTGCTCAATGTCCTGCACCTGTTTACGGGCCGCGTTAAGCTGTTCCTCTGCTTCCTGGCGACTGCTTAAGGCCTGAGCCAGTTCCTCTTCCATGTTCTTTAGAGGCGCTTCGCTATCGGTCACAAACTGCTGCAGTTCGGCATGGCGTTGCTCAAGCGTGCTGATCTGGCTTTCGATACGCTGCATGGCCTGCCTGGTGGAACTCAGCTCGGTACGGTTCGACTCGGCACGCAGGGCATGTTGATGCGCGGTATCACGGTCGGCTCGCGCCTGTTCGCGGGCCTGATCCAGCGTTTCACGCAGGTTGTCGCGTCGCAATTGTAGCTCGGCACGTTCGACATCGAGTTTGGTCGCTGTCGCTTCGGCTTCCTGCAAACGGGCGCGCGCCTCTTGCAAGGCACTGCTGTCCTGTTCGAGTTCCGCACGCAGTTCACCGAGCTGGCTTTCTATCTGCTGGCTACGTGAACGCATCTGTTCGAGTGTTGTTTCGCGGCTACCGAGCTTGGACTTGTATTCAGCGTGCTGGCGATTGGCGGTGTCCAGCGAGGCCTGAATTTCGTCACGCGCCCTTTCATGCCCATGCAGGGCATCGCGGCCGGCATCGAGCTGCTGTTGCAGGTCATCAACATGTGCCGTTAATTCGGCAATACGCTTTTCGGTTTCGCGGATCTCGGCTTCACGTTGCAGTACACCGGCCTGTTCGTCGGTATTACGCGTCATCCGCATCCAGTTAGGGCCTAACCAGACGCCTTCCGCGGTAACGATGGATTCATGTGCCTGCAATTGACCGCGCAGGGACAAGGCCTGCTCAATCGAGTCTGCGGTATAGATGCCCGCCAGCAGTGAGTCAAGAGACCATTCCGAGCGGACATGCCGAACCAGTGGCGTCGCGAAATCGCGTACCGCGGCATGCTTGACCGCACCACGTTCAATAATACCTATCGCGCCTTTATCCAGACCGGCCAGTGCCTGGCCAAGATTACCGGCGTCATCGACGCTCACGGCCTGCAAGTGGAAACCCAGCACGGTTTCAACCGCTGTCTGCCAGCGTTGTTCAACATCGATTGTCTCGGCAAGACGCTGCGCATCTTTCAGGCCGTTCTGATCAAGCCAGTCGGAAACCACGCTCTCGCCCTTGCCAAGTGCATCTTCCTGCAGGGCCTCGAGTGAAGACAGTCGCCCCTGCTGGCTTTGCAGGTCACTACGCGAGGCATTCAGCGTCTCGACAATATTCTCATTATGCTCGCGACTCTGGCTGATCTGCTGCTGTGTGCTTTGCAACTGCCCGGCCAGGCCGTTGACTTCGCTATCCACCTCGCCCAACTGCGTACGTATGGAATTGATCTCGTCTTCAAGCGCCTGCGTTTCCAGCCCTTGCAATTCCTGCCGGTAACGGCCAACGCGGTCATTGATCTGTTGCTGATGTCCCTCGAGATGCTGGATGCGTGTCTGCTCAACCTGCACGGTCTTGCCCGGCTCGGCGGCATGGCTATTAAACTCTTCCCAGCTCAGTTGCCAGTCATGCATGGCCTCTTCGGCCCGCGCCAGCGCCTCACGGGAAGTTTGTTCCGCCTCGCGGGCGGCCTGCATGGCGGGCTCGATCTCCGCATAAGCCGTATCGAGTTCACTGATCTTGCGGTTATCGGTTTCCAGTGTGCGGCGGGCCTCGTTGAGCGCATTTTCGACTTCGCGGCTGTCTTGCTGCAACTGCTGGCGCTTTTCCTTGCTGTGCTGGATGGCCTGTTCGATGCGCGCAACATCGGCACCCAGCTTGTAGTAGTGGCCCTGCACATGGTTGAAGTTGTCATGCGCCTCGGTATGCTGCTCGCGCAGGTGCTCAAGCTTGCTTTCCACGCCACGCAGTTCCGCTACCGCGGCTTCGTAGGCGGTTTCCTTTTCGGCGATGGCGCGCTTTTGTTTGTCGGCCTGTTCGTCGATACCGCGGCGACGCAGTGCCAACAACTGTGCCCGGGCAACCCGCTCCTCTTCCTTCAGAAGCTTGTACTTCTCGGCCGTGTTGGCCTGGCGCTGCAAATGGCTTATCTGTTTTTCGAGTTCCTCGCGCAAGTCATTAATACGTTCGAGGTTCTCGCGAGTATGCTTGATGCGGTTCTCGGTCTCGCGGCGGCGCTCCTTGTACTTGGAGATACCGGCGGCCTCTTCAATAAACACGCGCATGTCATCCGGTCTGGCCTCGATGAAACGCGAGATCATGCCCTGCTCGATGATCGAGTAACTGCGTGGCCCCATGCCGGTACCCAGGAACAGATCCATGATGTCGCGGCGACGGCAACGCGTGCCGTTGAGGTAATAGTTCGAGGTGCCGTCCCGGCTCACCGAGCGCTTGACGGAAATCTCGTTGAAATTGGCGTATTGCCCCGGGCAGCTGCCGTCGCTGTTATCAAAAAGCAGCTCGATACTGGCCTGGCCAATCGGTTTGCGGGTCGAGGAACCGTTAAAAATGACGTCGGCCATGGACTCACCGCGCAGGTGCTTGGCGGAGGACTCCCCCATCACCCAGCGCACGGCGTCGATGACATTCGACTTGCCGCAGCCGTTCGGGCCCACAATACCGGTCAAATTACTGGAAAAAGAGACGGTGGTCGGGTCCACGAAGGACTTGAAACCGGCCAGTTTAATCTTGTCGAGGCGCATGCAATCGTATTCTTTATCTTCGGTTAGAACTACTAAATTGGAGGCATAATAACACATCACTTGTCAGCCGCATCCCGCTTCGGGTATCTTTCGCCCCATGAGCACACAACCTACTAAAGAACTTGAAACTTTCGATAATCCGCAAATCGGCCGGGACTACACCATCCGCATCGATGTGCCAGAATTCACCTGCCTGTGTCCCAGGACCGGCCAGCCGGATTTTGCCACCCTGAATATCGAGTATGTCCCACAAGATCGCTGTATCGAGCTGAAAGCATTGAAGCTCTATGTCTGGAGCTTCCGCGAAGAAGGCGCCTTTCATGAGGCTGTGACCAATCGCATCCTCGATGACCTGGTCAAGGCCTGTGCACCCCGCTTCATGCGCCTGACGGCAGAATTTAACGTCCGCGGCGGGATCTACACCACGGTCGTGGCCGAACACCGGGCCGAAGGCTGGCAGGCCCCGGAACTCGTCCAGCTTCCCTGATACCTGAGTAATTAAATCAATCGCTTGCAGGGTTTTATTAATGAAAGATCTCAGCTCAGCAGGCAAAACCCTTTTATCTCATTTTGTCCCTCACCCTCGGCATTGACCTCGGCACATCTGCCTGCCGCGTGGCCTTGCTCGATGAGCAAGGCCATTGCCAGGCACTGGCGCGTGCCAGCCTGCCAGCGCCACTGACCAGCCCGACAGGCATCGAACAGAACCCGCTAGTATGGTGGCAGGCCTGCGAGAAAGCCCTGCGAGAGGTCTTCATAAACGTTCCGGCCAGTGAGGTGGCGGCCATTGCCATCGATGGCACGTCATCAACCCTGCTGCTGAGTACGAGGCAAGGCCAGCCACTGGGTCCTGCGCTCATGTATAACGATAGCCGTGCCCGCGAACAGGCAGCTTCGCTAGCCAAAATCGCCCCCTTGGAGGCCGCCGTGCACAGTCCCTCGAGCAGCCTCGCCAAGCTGCTCTGGTTACTGGAGCATGCGCCACCGGATACCCCGTTTGTGGCCTTACACCAGGCCGACTGGCTGCTCGGTCGCCTTGGCGGACGCTATGACCGCAGTGATGAAAATAACGCCCTCAAACTCGGCTATGACCCGCTACAGCGGCAATGGCCGACATGGCTCGAGCAGCTTACCCTCTCGACGGGAGATCCCATTAGCGCCTGTTTGCCCACAGTCGTGCCGGCGGGAAGTCCACTTGGCCCTGTCGACCCGGCCATCGCCAGGGAATTCGGTCTCCGCAGTGATTGCCAGCTCATCGCGGGTACCACCGACAGTACCGCCTCTTTCCTGGCCGCCGGCGCGCATGCGATTGGCGAGGCCGTTACTACCCTCGGTTCGACCCTGGTCGTCAAGGTCCTCAGTGACAGGCCGGTGTTTGCCCCACAATACGGGGTCTACAGTCACCGCCTCGGCGAACAGTGGCTGATCGGCGGAGCCTCCAACAGCGGCGGCACCGTGCTGCGGCATTTTTTTAGTGACGCGGAGATAACCGAGCTCAGCCGCCATATCGACCCGGCGGCAGACTGCCCGCTCGACTATTACCCGCTGCTGACCAGGGGCGAGCGCTTTCCGGTTAATGACCCGGATATGGCGGGCTGCCTTGAGCCGCGTCCCGATGATGATGCCGCCTTCCTGCATGGCCTGTTCGATGGCATCGCGGCCATCGAGGCTCGCGGCTATCGCCGCCTGCACGAACTGGGCGCGCCGTGGCCGGTTTCGGTGCGCACGGTCGGCGGCGGCGCCGGCAATGCGGTCTGGGAAAAAATACGCGCCCGGCATCTGTCAGTAACCATGCTCAAGGCTGACTTTGCAGAGGCCGCCTGCGGCAGTGCCAGGCTGGCCCGCGCAGGACTCGAAAAAATTCGATAGACTATGCAGATAAATTCAGACAAAAGCAGGCAAGGTTAGCAACATGATCGCAAACGCAATACAGGGAATTGGATATTTTATTCGCGGCATCGGGCTGCTCGGCAAACCGGGTATCCGCCTGTATGTAGTTATTCCCGCAACCATTAACATTCTGTTGTTTGCCGCTCTTATTATCTTTGGCTATAGCCAGTTCATGGAGCTGGTTAACTATCTTGCCCCGTCAGAGAGTAGCTGGTTCAGCTGGTTGCGCTGGATACTGATCCCGATCTTTTTTGTTACCAGCCTGATCATTGTCTTCTTCACCTTTACCTTGTTCGCCAACCTGATAGGTGCGCCATTTAACAGCCTGCTGGCGGCGGCAGTGGAGAAGCATTTAACCGGCAGCCTCCCGCAAAGCAACAGCAACTGGAAGGCCGTTTTGAAAAGCCTTATCCCCATCATGTTCGCCGAACTGAAAAAGATGGCCTATTATATTCTCATCACCATCCCGTTCCTGATCCTGTTTATTATCCCGGTAGTCAATATCCTCGCGCCGTTTTTATGGATGCTCATGATCGCCTGGGTGATGGCAGTGGAATACACCGACTACCCAATGGGTAACCACGAGGTCTCTTTCGCCGAGCTCCGCCGACGTCTCAAGCAGCGCCGCCTCATGGCATTCGGTTTTGGCGGCAGCGTCATGCTGGCCATGTCGATACCGGTTGTAAACTTCTTTGTCATGCCAACAGCCGTCGCCGGCGCCACCGCCATGGCGGTCGAGAAGTTAAAAAGTGAATAATATAAAGCACAAAAACGACTCGACAGGATTTACAGGATTAACAGGATTTTATTTGCGCCATAGATCAGGTTTTGTTTAATCCTGTAAATCCCGTTAATCCTGTCTGATTTTATTTTTTATCACTGCTGTCCCGTTAATTCCCTCTCCCTTCGGGAGAGGGTTAGGGTGAGGGGATTTAGATTCGATAACACCTTGTTTTATTTACCCCCTCATCCTGGCCTTCTCCCTGTGGGAGAAGGGATAACGCCGATTAGAGGGTGATGAAATTTCATGTGTTCATGCGCATCTATCAGCCTGGTTACCTTATTTATCCGAAGCTTACGGCTTATCAGGCTTATGTTAACGGGACAGCAGTGATTTTTTATCTAAAAAGCCCTTAATCCGCTCGACACCCTTTTGCAGGTTTTCCAGCGAGGTCGTGTAGGCAAAGCGCACATGCTGCTCGGGTTTATAGAATCCGAAATCCTTGCCCGGCGTAATCGCCACACCGGCCTCTTCCAGCAGCTGTGCCGCAAAATGATAACTGTCATCGGTGAACTTGCTGCAATCCGCGTAAAGGTAAAAAGCCCCTTGCGGCGTTACCGGTATTCCGAAACCAAGATCACGCAAGGCCGGTAATAAATAATCTCGCCTTACGGCAAAGTCGGCGCGTCGCTGTTCATGAATGGCAAGGCTTTCGGGTTCGAATGCCGCCAGTGCGGCATGTTGTGCCGGGGTTGAGGCGGCGAGAAAGATATTCTGCGCCAGGCGGTCAATGGCATCGATATAACCTGTCGGTGCAACCAGCCAGCCGACCCGCCAACCCGTCATGCCAAAGTATTTCGAGAAACTGTTGATCACAAAGACATCATCGGCCTCGAGTGCCAGCGCTGAACTGATGTCTTCAGCATAGACAAGCCCGTGATAGATCTCGTCGACAATCAGTTGTCCACCCCGCTTCCGGGTAACAGCATGTATGTCCCGCAAGTCATCTGCAGTGACAATGGTCCCCGTGGGGTTCGAAGGCGAAGCCAGCATGACAGCAACCGTGCTCTCTGACCAGTGCTGCTCTACCAGTCCCGCAGTGAGTTGATAGTTACTCCCGGCATTCACCGGGATGCCGATCGCCTCACCTTCGTTCAGGCGCACGAAGTGACGGTTACACGGGTAACCAGGATCGGCCATGAGCACGCTGTCACCCGGGTTAATCAGCGTATTAAAGATCAACTGCAGGGCACCCGAGGCACCCGGCGTGATGACAATACGGCTGGCAGGCACGTCTATATGATAACGCTGCTGATAAAAACGGCTTACCGCCTCTCGCAGGGCGGGCAAACCGGTTGACGGCGTGTAATGCGTCTGGCCGTTCTGCAGGGCACGAATACCTGCATCAATGATCGGTTGCGCGGTGATAAAATCCGGTTCACCAATCTCCATGTGCACGATATCGCGACCCTCGGCCTCGAGTTCCCGCGCACGCCCCAACAGGGCCATCACATGAAATGGCTGGATGTCGTTCATGCGTGCCGCGATGTGCCGCTTGTTATCCATGTCAGTAACGTCAGCCCTGCATCAGTTTTTCAATAAGGGCGATGTCGACATAATCAGCCCCATAGGCGTCACCACTGAGGACCGTAAAGCGCTGCCCCGGTTCGCCCAGGTGGTCCAGCACCAGTGCCGCACCGCTGAAGTCATGGTCTTTCGTATAATCATTAATAGCAATGATGGTACGCAGCTTGGCACCACGCGATGACAGAATGCCGTTCTCGGAATCCTCGAAGGCCATGCAAACATCGGCATCCAGCTGCATTTCCTGCAAGGCATAGTCATAGATATCGGATGCGGGTTTTTTCGCCGGCACGATGTCCCCGGCCGCAATCACCTCGAACCATTCCATGGACTCCTTGCCGAGGGTATTCACCAGCAGAGCCTCAACATTAATGGGTGTGGTCGTGGTCGCGATAGCCAGGCGCAGACACTTCTCACGGGCCTCGTTCAGCAGGCGCTTCACGCCCGGGCGCAACGGGATGCCACCAGACTCCAGCAATGCCGTGTAGTGTGCGGTCTTGGATTGATGTAAGTCCGCAATAAATGCAACATCATTCTCCGGCAGAACGAAATCAGTATTGAAGTTTTCCAGGTAGTAGCGGATGCGTTCCTTGCCCCCCGTCACTGCCAGCAGTTCACCGTACAGTTCAACTGACCACACCCAGTCCAGGCCGGCCTCGGCAAAGGCCTGGTTAAAGGCCACACGGTGACCGTCTCGCTCGGTATCGGCCAGCGTGCCGTCTACATCAAAAATCAGTGCTTGCAGTGTTGCCACAATTTATCCTCACTTTTCAGGGGGTAGGCGAAAAAACGGCACCTATGATACCACTCTGGTCACGTTTTTCCGGCCTGCCTATGCCCCTGGCCGGGAACAGGTTTTTTTACTGATCGGCGGCAAATTGAAGATAGTTTGCCCCCGCCGCCAGATTTTGGTATATATTCCCGCTTGTTTTTTCAAACCCAGGCATCATCACAGGATGTAAGTACATGGTTACAAAGAAAAAAGTGGCAAAGAAGGCAGCCAGCAAGAAGGCTGTAACCAGGAAAGCCCCGGCGAAAAAGGCCGTCGCGAAAAAAACTGCAGCAAAAAAGGCCGTCAGCAAGAAAGCTGCCGTGAAAAAAGCGCCTGCTAAAAAGGCCGCTGCCGCGACGAAAAAGACTGCATCAACCGTCGATATTCAGCCGCTTTACGGCGAGCCTTACAAACTGAAAAAAGGCGAAGAATACATGAACCCGAATCAGGTCGAGCACTTCCGCAATATCCTCAATATGTGGCGGGCCGACCTGATGCAGGAAGTTGATCGCACTGTCCATCATATGCGCGACGAGGCAGCCAACTTCCCTGATCCGAATGACCGCGCATCGCAGGAGACCGATTTTGCCCTCGAACTCCGCGCCCGTGACCGTGAGCGCAAACTCATCAGAAAGATCGATGAATCTATCGATATGCTCAGCAACGACGAATACGGCTACTGTGAAATATGCGGTGTTGAAATAGGTGTGCGCCGTCTCGAGGCACGGCCGACGGCAAACCTGTGTATCGACTGCAAGACCCTGGATGAGATTCGCGAAAAACAGATGGGCTAGGCGGCCCCTGCAGCAAATCCTGTTCCTGAAAATGGCGAGATTGTTATCTCGCCATTTTTATTTATGCCTGAATATGACTATCATTTTGCCATGAACACCGCACCATCACACTACCGGGGGCGCTTTGCCCCCTCGCCCACAGGGCCCCTGCACTTCGGTTCCCTGGTGGCCGCGGTCGGCAGTTACCTCCAGGCTCATCACCAGCAAGGCGAATGGCTGGTACGCATGGAAGACGTCGACCGGCCACGTTGTGTCGCCGGTGCAGATACCGACATCCTTCACACGCTTGAAGCCTGTGGCTTGCACTGGGATGGTGAGGTCATGTATCAGAGCCCGCGTGAGTCGATCTACAACGAAGTCCTGACACAACTACAGGCACTGAATGCCTGTTATCCCTGTGGCTGCAGTCGTAGCGAAATCGCGGCCATCGCGGTTCAGGGCAGTGAAGGGCCAATTTATCCCGGTACCTGTCGCGAAGGCCTCGCTGCAGGCAAGATCGCTCGCTCGATTCGCGTCAGGCTCGATGATACCTGTATCCGGTTTCATGACCTGTTACAGGGGGAGATAAGCCAGTACCTGTTCCGTGAAATCGGGGATTTTGTCATCAAGCGTGGGGATGGTCTGTTTGCCTATCAATTCGCTGTGGTCGTTGATGATGCGGAGCAAGGTATCAGCGAAATCGTCCGCGGCAGTGATCTGCTCGGCTCAACCTCGCGCCATATCTGGCTACAACAAAAACTCGGTTACCCGACACCGCGCTACCTGCACCTGCCAGTGGCAGTAAACAATGCCGGTGATAAACTCAGCAAACAAACCCACGCCAGTGCCATCGAGGTAGCCGACCCGCGCCCGGTCCTGATAAAGGCATTGAACTTTCTTGGCCAGCAGGCACCAGATGAATTAAGGGATTGCCAGCTTGATGAACTTTGGCAATGGGCCATCGAAAACTGGCGTGTGGAAAACATCCCGGCCAAACAACAAATACCAACAGCAGATGAGTAGAAGTCATCTATGCTTGGTCTGTATCAATAAACAGGCAGAAATATGAGCGACCAATCCGACTACATGCAGGCCTTCAAAGGCTACTTCCGCGGTCTCAAGGGCTGGGACGATCTCAGCCGCTTCTGGGATACTTTGCGCCGGCATAACCAGGGCCAGTGGTATGTCTATGCTACTGCCGAACAGCCGCCGGCAGAACCCCTCCGCGTTGATGAACTCGAGGCGTTTATCCAGCAGGCTGACAGGGAACTACGTGAACAGCACGAAGAAGATTACTGTGGCATCGTTTATGTAGATAGCGAAGATGACCCGACCTTTATCAAGATCTATGATCCCGGCAATCTCGGCGTCGTCTGCGGCTTTAGCGACAACCCGCCACTGCCGAAATGGGTACTGTCGCGGATGAAACCCATAGACGTTGTTGCCGCCACCACGCCGCCAAGTCGCTGGAAAAAACTCCTGCACCGTTTTGCCTGACCTCGACCATTCCGCTATGTCTGGATACGGCAAGAACAGAAACCCCGGCCTCGCCTCCGCCGTCGCCCTCGGCCCGCTTGCCGTTATCCCGGCCATGCTGCTGGCGGTCAGCGTATTACGGCTTATGTATCCCGAGGCGCAGGCCGAACTGCTGCGCCAGTATCATGGTGGCCTGGTGGTATCATTCTTTGGCCTGTTTTTCGGCTATGCCGCCACTCTGCTTTACGGTCTGCCAGTATACTTTCTCCTGCAACGGCCTGGTCGCTATAACCTGTTTACCGTCATCCTCGCCAGCCTGTTGCCCGCCCTGCTCATCGGCCTCGCGGACCCTGTGCAATGGCCCTATTACCTCGCCATGGCCTATTTTTCGGTGTCTGTCGCCGCAGCTTGCTGGCTGATCACTGCAAGAAAAAATCTGGCGCAGCTCAATCAACAGAACCTTTTCTGAATTTCCTGATCTGAAAACGTGCCGGATACAGTGCCTGCCAGGTGGTTTCAGCCACGGCCAGTGGCTCATGCTGCAACTGACCGGCAATGATTTCTGCAGCGAGAAAGGCAGAGGTCAGGCCGCGCGCGCCATGGCCGGTGTTCACAAACAGGCCATCCAGATATTCAACTGGCGGGTATGCAGAGGCTCGTTTGCCCTTGTGCAGGTCATGGTAGTTTTCCGCCAGGAAGACGGTATCGGCAACCGGGCCAAGCAACGGCAGCCTGTCTGCGGTTGTTGCTCTTAAGGCGGCACGGCTTTTACTAACAGCCGTTTTATCTGTAAACAGTCCCGGCAGAGCCGCCTGGCACTGGCGGATATTTTCCATGTCTTCTTCTCGCCTTGACTCAGTACTTCTGTCACCGGCAAGAAAACTGGCACCGATCACATGCTCGCCCTGGCTTGCCGGCAGGATGTAACCTTCATGACAGATCGCGCAACGGAGTTGACTGCTCTTTGCTGATGCGGGAATCATACTTATCTGCCCGCGGGCCTGTTCTATGGGCAGAAAGGCCGTCGGCAGGAACCTGTTGGCGGCACCAGCATTGGCAAGAATCACGGTGCCGGCAGTCAGGATAAGGGACTGCCTGGCATCCAGTAACTGCCAGGCACCATCGATATATTGAATAGCCGCCACATCGGTTTGGGCATGCAGACGGATGTTATCTCCCGCATCGTTTAATAGCACACGGCATAACTGCACGGGATCCAGCCAACCGGCCTGCGGAAAATACAGGGCCGGCGTTTCGATCTCGATACCGGCGATATCGCTGGCCTGTTCCGCACTGACCCTCTGCGCCAGTTCCGGCGCGCAGTCGAGTCTTTCGATTTGCTTGCTAACCCGCTCCGAACCGGCTAACTGTAAGACCCCGCCCCGCTGCCAGTTAAGTTCCGGGTATTGCTGCTTGAGCCGATCAAGTTCACGCACTGATTTAAGAAAGGCCGTGTCGTAGAACGCGCGCTCAGCGCTATCACCCAGACTAATACGCGGCATAACGAGACCGAGCGGGTTACCGGAACCTTCTTGCGCGATCGCGGCATGGCGCTCGATGACGTCAACCTGCCACCCATGCTTGGCCAGTGACCAGGCGGTGGTGATACCGGCAATGCCGGCACCGACAACCACCGCGTGTTTACGGCCCCCGGTCCGGGAGGTTGGCCGGGGCAAGGCGAACCACGGTGCCCTGGCCTGGAGCGGCGCTTCCTGTGTCAGCACACCACGCAGCATTTCACGCTTTTTACCAAAGCCCTTCACCTTCTCGACCGTAAAGCCGGCTTCCTGCAAACCGCGGCGCACGCTCCCGGCGGCGGTAAAGGTGCTGAAGGTTGTGCCCACCTTGCCGAGACGTGATACCTGCCTGAATACGGAGGCATTCCACATAGCCGGGTTCTTGTCCGGTGCAAAGCCATCAAGATACCAGGCATCTACGCTGGCATGAAGCTCTTGAAGTGCCTCCTCTACCTCAGCAAAGATCAAGGTCAACACCACTCGCCCATCAAATAATGGAATATGGTGGAAGCCTTTTACAGCGGGAGGGTAATTTGCAATTAGTTGCGCCGATACGGCTTCGAGCTCTGGCCAACAGGCAAGCGCCTGTTTCAGGTCGGACTTGCTGAGGGGAAACTTCTCGATAGAAATATAATTCAGGCATGCCTGCTCATTGGTCTTTAGCAGCCACTGCTGCGCAGTCACAAGGAAGTTCAGGCCGGTACCAAAACCGCTTTCGGCAACGACAAACTGTTCTACAGGTTCCGCGGACAACCAGCGATCAGGCAAGTGATTTTGCTGCAGGAAGACATAATCAGTTTCCTCGGGCCCACCTTCACGCGAGAAATAGATGTCTTCGAACTCGTTACTAAAAGGCTGGCCCTGTTGCCATTCGATATCGGCGTGCTTCATGCGCCGTAATATACCGCATATCGCCTTCGCAGGGAGTAAATTTAATGTGCATGGAACTATATTTTCCTGGTATTTAGAACCATAGCCTGCCTGCTTTCGGCAAGAAAAAAGGAAGTTCAGCATTCTCTCCTCTTGCATGCCTGTTTCTTAGTTCGAAGCAGTTGCTAACAAAATAGCTTCATCAGGCTGAGTTCGGCCAAAAGCGGGCATTCAGTGAGTAATTTAGATGCATTACACTGAGTTCATATTTCTGGGTTTCTCCTAACTATTCAGCTAAGATGATTCATGCAGGCCCAGATAGTTTTCTGATGATGGTTGCTTTATTAACGAAGATGCATATTAACCAATGCTGACCCTTTTTTGACCTTTTTTATCCATAATCAATAGTGTCGCACACTCTGGAATATTGTGAAATCCATGCTTTCAATAGCGTGCTCGCATTCAACACAAACACGTTAGATTCAGTAATGACACAAACCGATACCATCAAACAGTACTGAACAATGCTGTAAGATAAAGACTTTCTAATGAACCGCTGTTCGATGTTTGAGGCCGAGCCTGGCTTTTTTCAGGTTCTCTGCAGCGAGGACATAAAATGTCGGCTTGAGTTTAAGTGCATTTTCGAAATGACTAATTGCCAGTTTATAGTCCTTCTTCTGCATAGCTACATAGCCAATATTGTTATGTGCCTGCGCACGACCAATGCCATTGCCGAGAATTTTTAAGGCCTCATCATAGCGTCCCGACCAGGCCAGTGTCAGACCGAGATTATTGATTAACCCGATATTGTTTGGCGCATGCACAAGACCCGCTCTAAGCACCTGCTCTGCCTCAGCATACTGCCGGGTCAGCATCAGTGTATAGCCAAGGTTATTCAACAGTGGCGAATAGTCCGGGAGGATCGCAAGCGCCTTTCGATAAAATTGCTCTGACGCTTCATTATCCGATTGTATGCCCGCGAGCACACCCAAACCATTCCAGGATCGCCATCGTTCAGGGCTGAGCTGTGTGACAAGCTGTAGATCTTTTTTCGCTTGTTCATGCCTGCCCATAAGTATCCGCGCAAGGCCACGCCTCTCCAATGCTTCTACATCATCCGGATTGTTAATAATCACCCGGCTAAAGTAACCTTCAGCCAGCTCCAGCTCGCCTATGTCCCGGCTTGCCCTGCCACTTCCCATCAGTGCATGGCGATTGCCCGGCTCGCGTTGCAGAACCCTGTCATAGTGAAAAAGCACTTCAACGGGTTTTCCGGCATCCTCTGCCCGTTGAGCAGCCTGCATACTACTATCAGTTCCAGCTTGCTCCCCCTGCTTCGATAGATCACCACGGGTTGCGCATCCCTGCGTGAAACCCGTTATAAGCAGAAGCAACGAAACAAGAACCGCTTTCCTGGTAAAAATATCAGGCATTTGTCTCCATTTTCTTACGCATAGCGAATTCATGGATCAGAAAATCTTTACCCAACACAACCTTTACATCGATATCATTGCGGTTATCCCGGGTCTCACGCAATATGGCCTTGACAGGCAACCGTTGCATCAACTGCTCAGCTGCCTTGAGTTTGCCGGTGGAGTAATAGACTACTGTATCGTCATAGTTGAAATGATCGGCATTGGTAATCAGGTTAACTGACTCGCCATATTGCCTCAGCACATTCTGCATCAGGCTGGCCAGACCATTGAGACCATTGCCATTCGAAACCTCTACCCGTGCCTTGCTAACGTTACCATAACCGGGAAAATCCTCGCCAATCAGCAACGTGATATCGATATCCTTGCGATTATTTGAGGTTTCTTCCAGTCGGGCCTGTTTGGGCAGGCTATTGGACAACTTTTTCGCAGCAGCAAGTCTACCACTTGCATAATAGATCACTGTTTCCTTGTAATCATAATGATCGGCATTGGTAACACTCTTTGTGACTATTCCTTTGCTGCTGAGTATATTTTGCAGCAAACGTGCGACTCCTTCACGGCCGTTGCCATTCGACAACTCTATACGCGCCGTAGCATCTGCTTCCTGGCGAACTATTTTCTGCGCTGCCAAATCCTCTTTCCATTCGATCGTCATAGCACCATTGCCAGACTGAGAATCCCGTAATGCCACATCTTGAGTAGGGATCTTGTGTACGGCATACATAGCCCTGACACTTCCTGCTTCCGTTATGTAGGTAGCATTCTTAACCAGGGTAGCTCGTTCAGCCGGTTTACTGACCATATGTTCGTCAGCTACCTGCAGCGTCTTCGACTTATCGTATGATGCCGCCTGATTAACGTCATCATTATCTTTTAATAGACTCGGTACTGTGGCCACTATAGCGGATGGACTTAACCCACCCTGATCTGTATCAATTGTCGCCGTAATCGTGATACCCACTGGCATCAATTCACTATTCTTAATTACCTCTTTACCACTGTCGGTCACAGAGATATCAGCGACTACATCAGTCACTACCACGTCAGATAATGCTGATCCTGCCGAAAACTTCTCTATGGTTACCGTAGAAGAAAGTGGGTATTCGACTATGATCTCATCAACTGTGGCCACTGTCGGCAGGGATTCTTCAACTACCGGCTCAACCATCGCCGTCACGGTGGGCAAGGGTTCTTCGGCCACAACAACCTGTGAGCTGGTCGCTATTTCCTCAGCTTTCTTAATTGGTTTATTAATAACTGTTTCACGCTCCACACTGACGCGAACTTCCTCAATCTTTATTTTTTCAGGAAGTGTTGCATGGGTTACCAGAGTACCAGATAGATCACTCGGATGATCACTGGCCAGGGCAAGATGACTGCGTGCAATGGCATTAGCCGGGTCTTTCATCAACGCCAGGCTCAGAACCTTTTTCGCATCTGCATTTCTGCCTTGCAAGATAAAAGAGTAACCCAGGTTACTCAATGTACGCACGGAATCAGGCTCTATGGCGAGTGTCTGGTAATAATAATTAGCTGCCAGATCATAGCGTTGCATCTTGTCGTAACAGGCTGCAATACCATTTAATACCTGAACAGAATTCGGATTCCTGACAAGTTCAGACTGAAAGGCCTGCAAGGCTAATCCATAGTGCTGACTGACAAAATGCTGCTTGCCCTGTTCATAGAAACTGTGGACCCCGAGCGCTAACTGTTGCCCCTGTACGCGATAAACAGGTTGTAGAGACCCCATTGCCCCAGGTCCTGATGCACAACCGGTGACCAATACAGCTGTACTAAGTAATGTTGCACTAAACTTGAGTCTCTGGGTCATTTTGCTAGCCATATCGCACCTCACCTGTCATTTTTTTAACCGCCAAACGCAACAAAGAATCCTTTGTAGATACGCACCATTGCAGGCCCAAGCACAATCAGAAACAGGGCCGGAAAAATGAAGAACATGATTGGGAAAATCAATTTAACTGCTAGTTTTGCGGCTTTTTCGCGCGCATTCTGGACTCGTTTGATACGCATCTCTTTTGAATGCTCATTCAATGCCGTCGCCACACTCGTGCCAAAATGCTCAGCCTGTATCAATAAAGTTGTCAGGGAACGCACCTCATCAACCCCGGTTCTGTCGGCCAGGGAACGCAAGGCCTCTTCTCTGCTTTTGCCCGCGCGCAACTCCAGACTGAGAAGATTGAACTCGTCTGCAAGCTGCGGATGGCTACCACCCATTTCGAGACCCACCCGCTGGACTGCGGCATCAAGACCCAGCCCCGACTCAACACAGACCACCAGCATGTCCATGGCATCCGGAAACCCCTCAACAAACGTCAATTGGCGTAAACTCACTCTTCTGGAAAGAATCATTTCTGGCAGGTAAAAACCGATGATCGCAATCAACACAAGAAGGGCCAGCACATTGGTACGCGTGGTTATCAATGCCGGTGACAAAATAAGAAATAGCAGCACAATGATTAACGGCAGCAATATTGCCAGAAGAATCTTGATACTGACAAACACATTCAACGCACCCGGGTGCCTGTAGCCTGCACGCACCAGTTTCGTTTTAAGGTTTGATCGCTTCCACCCCTGCTTGGGCAATAACACCTTGGCTAGCGGCTCAACCCAGTGCACATTAAACTCCCCTTCCTGGTGCGGAACATGCTCACCCTGTTTTTCGGAAATTGACTCTAGCCTGCGCTGTACTGGATTTTTTCCACCCATTAACCATTGTAATATTGCATAGAACATCAGGGCTGTGGACAGGAAAACCAGCAGCAGTGCCATATAACCCAGCTTGCCTGCCGCCACACTTTCAGTAAATCCAATCAGGTCCGTCATTTTTGCGCCTTTAAATTCTGAAATTGATCATGCGTCGTATAACGATGTAGCCAATAGCCATTAATAAGATCTGGACGCCAATTATTGTTCTGCCCATCGGCTCCTCAAACAAGGTTTCCAGATAGCCCGGATTGAATATAGTAATCGCCCCTGCAACAATAAATGGCAGTGCAATGAGTATTCGCGCGGACAAGCGCATCTCAGCAGCCTGAATAATAATTTCGCGAAGTGTCCTGGCCCGCTCACGCATGACAGCGGAAATTTTGTTCAGCACGTCGGCAAGATTGCCGCCAGTAGTGCGCTGGATCAAGACTGCGGTAATAAAATAATGAAGCTCATCACAGCCGACACGATTGCCCAGGTTATACAGGGCATCTTCGATCTCAAGCCCGTAGTTCATCTCATCAAAAGTGATACCAAACTCTTTACCAATAGGGTCGCCAAGTTCTCCTGCAACCGACTTTAATGAGGCAGAGAAGGGGTTGCCGGCACGAAGACTCCGAGCAATGTAATCAAGCGCATCGGGCAATTGTTCTGTGAAGCGCAGCTGGCGCTTTTTGCGAAGCCTCAGGATATATATGTACGGTGCCGCGAAACCTGTAGTTATTGCAATAATCACGGCTAGCGCCGTATGAACAGGTGTTAATTTCAGTAAGGCAAGCACAATAAGCACTGATAGAAGAATCTGCAGACCAATCAATTTGGTGACCGTCAACCTTGTGCCGGCTTGTCCCAACAGTCGGTCTATCGCGTGCGCACGCGGGATAGTCATTAGCACGCGGTTCAATATCGGTACAGAACTCAACGCGCGGTTCTTTATCAGGTCCAAGATTTCCTTACCGTGATCACCACCTGCTGACAGTGTGCGTAAGCGTTTCTGTATTTTGGCATCACCCTCCTCATGAATGGCACGCCAAAGCAGGTAGAACCCCTCTATCATAAGTACCACTGCAATAAAGGCTAATATAGAAACGACGATATTGATGATATTCTCCACGGTGATAATCCCCTATTCGTACACGCGTTCCGGATCAAATATCTCATCATCGAGGTGAATGCCACGCTCTTTGAAGCGCTTGAGCATAATAGGACGGACACCCGTTGCCCTGAACTCACCAACCACATGACCGCTATCATCGACTGTCTTGCGCCTGTAACCGAAAATCTCCTGCATATTGATAACGGTTTCTTCCATGCCGGTGATTTCCTGAATACTGGTGATAACACGACGCCCGTCTATCAAGCGTTCCACATCTACTAGCAAATGCAAGGCTGCCGAGATTTGCTGCCTGATCACCAGAGGAGGAATTGCTACGCCACTCATGCCTACCATGTGTTCGAGTCGGGTCAGGGCATCGCGTGGTCCATTAGCATGTATCGTCGTTAACGAGCCATCATGCCCCGTGTTCATCGCCTGCAACATATCAAGTGACTCGCCACCACGGACCTCACCTACGATTATCCTGTCCGGTCTCATTCGCAATGTATTCCTGACCAGGTCACGTTGCGTAATCTCTCCCTTTCCCTCAATATTCGCTGGACGAACTTCCAACCTGGCCACATGAGGTTGCTGCAATTGAAGTTCCGCAGAGTCTTCAATCGTGACAATACGTTCTGTCACCGGAACAAAGCCTGACATAGCGTTGAGCAATGTTGTTTTACCGCTACCGGTGCCGCCGGAAATCATAATATTGACCCGCGCCTTGATTACTGCCTCGAAAAAGTCTGCCATTGGCGGCGTGAGCGATTTAAAGGTAATCAAATCCAGCATTGTGTAGGGGTCGACGCTGAATTTTCGAATCGACAAAAGCGGACCATCGACAGCGGCAGGTTTGATAATGGCATTAACACGTGAACCATCTTTCAGGCGCGCATCAACCATAGGCGATGATTCGTCGATACGGCGACCTACACTGCTTGCGATTTTGTCAATTATCCGCAGCAGATGTTCGTTATTCTGGAAACGGACGTCCGTTTTTTCCAGCAAACCACGCCGTTCAACATAGACCTGGTTATAGGTGTTGACGAGAATATCCGATATAGTCGGGTCTGCGAGCAACGGTTCAAGCGGCCCCAGGCCCAGCACTTCATCCTGGATCTCGCTTGTAAGCACAACCCGTTCAGCAGCATTCAGCGGGATCGATTCTTCATCGAGCATTTCTCGTACCAGATCATTTATCTGGCTTCGTACCAGGGCAGGTTCCAGCTCATCGATAATCTTCAGGTTAAGGCGGTCAAGCAAACGACGATGAATGCGACTCTTGATCTCCTGCAGTTCCTCCCCTGTTTCCAGTTTTGTCACTTCTCCTGAATTAGACATGGTTCGCTCCCGTATAGTTTTATTAGCACTGTTTAATCTCCGCCCATCTCGTTCTGCTAGTTGGCATGCCCAAACAGCTTTTTGAACAGCCCGGATTTGTCTTCTTTCCTGTCAAAATGACTTTTTGCAAGATTTTCAGCAAAGCTCTCAATATCCCTGGTCATGTCTGATCGCTTATCGATTTCCACAACCAGCAAGCCCTGATCCTGAGCATCGGCCGCTGCCTCATAGTCATTACGCACCCTGTGAACTCTTTTCTTGTGCAGAACCTCCTTGAGACTATCGATACTGACACTGTGCATTTTCGACATGGCACGGTTATTTACTATCTCAATCGCATCTATAGCTATCCCCTTCAATGGCAGATGCTCAATCAGGAGCCTTGCGTCATGAATCGTCGGAATATCATTCTGCACGACGAGCATCACCGGTTCGGCCAGCGCCAGGATGGCATATGTCCAGGGCATAAAAACGCGTGGCATATCAACAATAACAAAATCGTAATTCTCAACGGCCACATGCATTAACTGGGTTACTGCCTGCTCGGAAATGCCGTCATAGGAGCTTAGATCCCCAGGTGAGGCCAGAATTTCAAGGCCACTTGAATGATGGGTCATCAATGCCCGCAAGAAAATGGGATCCAGTCGGTCTGGCTCCAGCAAGGCATCCATTACATTGCTGCGCGGCTTGAGATCAAGCAGCGTGGCTGCCGAGCCAAACTGGATATCCATATCTATCAGGGCAACGCTGGCGTCATAATTTCTCCTGAGCAAGTAAGCAACATTTACCGCCAGTGTCGTCGCGCCACTGCCGCCCTTGGCATTCATAAACGCTGTCAACCCGCCTCTTTTTCCTTGTGCGCTTCTTTGCATTGCACGCTTATCGGCAAGTACTTTACTGACGCCAATCACCATTTCCTGGACTTGCAATGGTTGCGGATAGACGTCCTTCACGCCAGCGCGCATCAAACGACGTGTTGTATCAACATCGCTACCCTTTGTCGTGACAAAGACGGAAATCCGATCTCCATGTTCTTTCAGAATGTTTTCAATATCAGCTATATCTTTTTCCCTATGCCCATTGACCTCAAACATAACGACGTCTGGCAGTTCTTTCAGACCCACCTCACTTAGCGAGCGGTCATCGCCAACCATGCGCAGAGAAATATTAATCCCTTCTATGCGGCTCAATGCCGCCTCGATTTGTTTGCGTGTCTCTTCATGAATCAAAAGGGCAACGACTTTTAGTATTGTACGCATAGAATTCAAATCCATTCGTAAATTAGCATTGTGATATAAACCTGTATCTCTCGTTTACGGTGGCGCCGGTAATACAGTTCCCAGATCCTCACCCGTGCGTGTTGTTTCAAACGGTGGCATTGTGATCGCCACATTATCAAGCCCAAGAATACCTGGCACGATAAATCGATACTGCACCCCGCTGGTACTCACTTTCACAACCGGAATTGTCTGTGCCAGACCCGAAAACCCGGCATCGGAACATGAGTAACTGATCTTCACGTTGGCACCGACCGATGTCTCTATCAAAGGCTGTTGCCGACGCATCTGTTCAACGATACTGCAGGCTGCATTATCTATCGTATATGGCTCGGCGAACTCGCAATCGCCGGCCACATTTACATCTTCAAGCGGATTGAACTCCGTGGAAGCGCTGTCACAGACAAGTGGGCCACCGGCACAGGCCACCCCTTCCGAGGTGCCGTAAATATCACACGCAGGGTCATTGACGATGGCATAGCGCGCGCCGACACGGGTGGCCTCGACAACACGCGACCAGTTGAAAATCACGAGGGAAAATTCGATGATACCAAAGACCAGCGCCAGGAACAGTGAAATGACAATGGCCATCTCGACCATAGTCGCCCCCCTATGCTTCCTCTTCAGGGCCAGGTGGAATGTCCGATTATTCGCCAATGTAACGTTCCTCGGTTCTCGCCGTAAGTGTAATGAGGTCCAGATTGATAAACGGGATAATGGAGCCGCCAAATATCGAATCAAATTCAGACTGGGCCACGATGTTTATCACGCAGGCATTTTTCGTATTACCACTATAGGAAAATTGTCTGGGTAACACCTCGAAGGTAGTGACTGTTATCGCATTCAGCAGTTCCGTACCCCCGGAAGCAGTCTGGCCGGTCTTAACAAGGTTTTCTGCACGATCACGAAAAGCAGCCCAGTTTGCACCCTCAGTACAGTCAGGATTCACAACCTCACCATTGGCCCGGGCCATGTAACGCGTACCCGTTACGACTGCTTTTGTCAGCGTATTCCACTGGAACAGGGCCCTGCCCAGTTCCGTGATACCGAACACAAGCATTACGAGCAATGTAACGATAAGGGCGAATTCGACCATCGCCGCCCCCGCACTAAATTTTGCTGGCTGTTTATTCATAGAGCTGGATCACCACCCGCACATCACCGGTGTCCTCGGTCAGGCCGATAAACTCACTGTATAATTCAAATTTATCCGGGCTGGGACCGGGATCCTCGGCATGCTGCGTCATGAAAAATTCGAGGAAGCGTCCATTCAAGCTGCTAACTTCCAGATCGTTGATGTTGCCATGCAGGTTCAATAATTCACAATCCAGGGCCGCTACATGCATGACGCGTCGTTTCACATTAGTCGTAACGCCCTCGGTCTTATCCGAAGGGAAGATCGGCGGTGTAAGTGGATAAGCCACGGTGGGATATATGTTATTAGTTACCTGATAGTTATCGCAGGTTGTATCGCCGTCCGGGCAATAGAAATGGGCCGGAACTGGTTCGCCATGACACAGCGTCGGCCGGTAATCCTTGTCGTTGGGGTCACAATTGTAGGCGATGCCCAGATCATCCCGGTTATTCGCGTATGGACCCGGCCCCGGTGCGGGTTCAAAAACCCGGTCAGCCGGGAATTCAGTGTTACTACCCGGCGTCGCAACGGGTGCCCCATTATCACCAATCAAACCAAGCTCCCACTGGTAGGTTCGATGGCGCGACCAGGTCTCGTAACCCGCCGGGCGTACCGCCAGTGCTGCATGGTATCGATTCCAGTATCCGACGCGATCCCAGATGCCACTACCAATACGAGGTGCATCGTCACCGGCAAGAATCGCGGCAAGAATGTCATTATCACGTGGATAGTTAATTACGTTTGGTGCCGGCGGGTACTCCGCGGCCGTAAACTTGCCTTCGTACAGGTCGAAACGCGTGTTGAAACCACGCCGTGACGGCTGGGCCTTTTGCCCTGGTGCCGAGGTAATTTTCGGCGGGTCGCAACTCTCCTCTACCGCACCGGCAAGAAACTCTGCCAGGTCCGGCGCACCTTTCGAACCCGCCGGGATCAGGAAGGCAAAATTCCCTGGTACCCATGAACTACCCTTATCACCGTGCTGACGCAGGCGCACCATTTCACCCGGTTGCATCGGCCAGGTGCTCTCGTCGGTACTATTAAAGTTAGTGACGTCATCGAAACACATGAGAAAAGGTGGCTTGATACAGACGACGGTTTGCCGCCCCGCCAGTGCGCGTGCCGCAAGACCTTGCTCAAGAGGTGTTGTCTCACCAAGAAGCTGTAAGACCGGAAGAAAGAACAACTGGATCCCCTCGCCGGGTCCTGTCAGGTCGATTGTGATATCGACAAAACGGGCATCACCATCATTCGTAGCCAGTACCTTGACAGGATCGATACTTGAATAGAAGGTGTATTGACCATCCTGCAGGTCATCATCTGCTGTAAATTGCCCCAGGAAGATACCCCTATCAACGAGTAGCTCCCTGGAGGCCTGTCGCGCACGCAAGCGAGCATCTGTGCCACTGTCCAGTTCAGCCGCGGCGGCAGTGGCCGCCGCGTCCACCGCATTTTGAACTTCAGTGCGCAATACAAACAGGCGTCCCAAATCCAGCGCCAGCGCAGCGATACCGACCAGAACCACGATAAAAATCGCCGTCATGACCAGGGTTGCCCCCTGCTGTTTTCTTGAATATCCGTTCATAGCCCACCCCTACCCGAACTAAGACATCTTTACTTCATTAATTAGATGAAGAAGTCATGTCTGTTATCAACCGTTCATTATCAACCTTGCCATCATCCTTGCGGTATTGTTCCAGGGAATTCTCGACCTTTTGCCCACCCAGTGTTGCTGGTGGCAGGTCTTCCTGCCCGGCCTTAGGATCGATCACCTGCTGAGCGATATTGGTTCGCACGGCATTACCAAAATCCTCGCTCAGGGTCGGCTGATGAACCTGACTGCAACCTGTCAGGTACACAGACAGAATGACCGGAACCGCTGTTATATATCTAATGTCCATGATCTAATCCCCTCAGAGTTGATGACCGTGAGCACCGTCAATGCCCGCTGGTGTCTGTGATTCAGTACTGGTATTTCCTGTCGGCACCTGACCTTCGAGACGACCGTCAAGATACTGATCCTTGCTGCTCGGCGGGATGAAGCCATCTGTCGGCAATACCAGTCGACCCGGTGGTACCGGCTTGACCAGACGAGGAGTCACCAGAACAACCAGCTCTGTTTCATGGCGCTGGAAGTCTGTACTGCGGAACAGTGCCCCGAGTACCGGAAGTGAACCCAGACCGGGGAATTTGTCGACGGCATTATTGATGTCATTTTGCAGTAATCCCGCAATAGCGAAACTTTGTCCATCCGCCATCTCTACCGTCGTGGCTGTCCGACGTGTGGTAATCCCTGGCACAGCGGTACCCGCGACTGATGTTCCGGTCGAGGTATCAATTGCCGATACCTCGGTATTCAGCTTCAGGTTGATCTTCTTGTTGCTTAATACCGTTGGTGTAAACTTCAAGCCGACACCAAATTCCTTAAACTCAACCGTAATACCCGCCGTACCGCCTGCACCACCACTTCCTGTCTGCGCCACTGGTACCGGGAATTCTCCACCGGCGAGGAAACTTGCTTCATGTCCAGACAGTGCAACAATATTTGGCTCCGCTAAAGTATTTGCCAGACCCTGTTCTTCCAGCGCCTGCAGCGTCAGGCCGAGCGATGAAAAGATCCCCGTCTCGGTCAGGCTGAATGTACCGAAGGAATTAGTCAGGGCCGTGCCGGTAATCAGGCTGAGAACACTCAGGTCCTTGGTGCCACCACCGGTACCCTTGATATTGGTCTGTATGCCAAGGTCCTTCAACGACGAACGCGAGACCTCGGAGATCCGTGCCTCGAGCATGACCTGCTGGCCACCCCCTACCTGCATGAGGTTGAGCACATTTTTACCCGGTGCAAAACTTCTCGTAATGGCCAGGGCGGTATCCATTGCCAGGGCATTCGAGGCCTGCCCTGCCAGCATCACCGAATCATTGGAACTACGCACCTCGATGCTATCTTGCTCAGGTAAGACCTCATGAATCTTGCGCTTGATAGCCACGATGTCATAACCAACGACGATGTCCATTAGCGCAATCAACTGCTTATTCTTGTTCCGAAAAGCCAGATTGGTCCGTCCCGGCGCCTTGCCCAGCACTAGCACCTGTTGTGATGACAGGAGCTTCACATCTGCAATATCAGGGTTACCTATAAAGACTTCCTTGAGTCGTTGCGGCGAATAAATGATCTCCGATTTGCCGACAGCAAGCTCGAGTTCGCTTGATGCAACACCCTCGCCAAGTTCGAGCCTGTATTGTTCCAGCGCGAATGCCTGAGGCGAGGCCCAGAACATGGCAAGCGCCACAAGCCAGATCCCTTTTTTAACAAGATCCGTATAGCTTCTTCTCATATGCCTAGTCATGTTCATCTCCCTTACATCAATTCGCTGTTTTAGCCGCACCACCCGAAGCTGCCGGGGTCTTTATATCGTCTACCTTGTACTGGGTGATACTCAGTCCGCGGATAACATTCACATTGCTGCGCCTATTAGCTTGTTGGACAACATTGCCCGTTTTGGTTTTCCTGACTACCGGCGTAAAGGTTTTTAGCGAGGACAATGTAATCTGACTATCCGGGGCAACAGAGACATCGCCTTCATTCCTGAGCATCAGGTTGAGATCACCAACGCTCTGGGCAAGGGTTAACTTCTTGCCCTCCTCCGGCATCACCAACAAGGTCACCGCATTCACAACTTTCGGGGTATCCTCTTTTTCCGAGCTTAGCTGGTCAACGCCAAGTACCATGATGTTCTGCAACAATGTCCGGGTCACGGGGTGCTTGTCCTTCCTGCCGGCGCTACTGGTCAACATGACATCGACTCGGTCGCCGGGAAGTACGAAACCAGCCACACCGCGCACTTCGTTTACGGCTATGGTAACCGCACGTTTCTCGGCCGGGATCCTCGGGGTGAGACCACCACGGGCGCCGTGTGTGGAAAGCTTGTATTGAATAACTGCTTCGCCCTTGCGTATCTCTTTGACGGCGACCGGAGCGTCATCGCCGAGAACCGCCGCCAGCTCCCCAAAATATCCTTCAGGCAGACTTGAGGCTGGCCAGTCCACCGTTTTTAACATCAGTTTGTCCAGACGCGTGCCAACATCGATATCGTTGGCCGCCACCACTACCTGTCTGGTCTCAAGCGGTATCATCGCCGCCCCGTCATCTGTTTTTCGCGTCAATTGGGTATTAACCAGGTATACCGCTACCACACCCATAATTAACGCGACAGCTAACATTATCAGCGCCCGCATTTGCATGATGTCCCCCCCTCAGTAGATGGATTATGTTTGATTCAGTTATCACTCGTTACGAAATATGCTTCCCATGCCATGGCAAGCAGTTCCTTGCTCAAGCGTGGCCCTTCTCCCTCAAACAGGGAAAAATCGATCACCTTGTTAATTAAATCTCTCGGGTGGCATGCCGCCATGGGTTTACTGGCAGGCCGATAATATTCATGGATAAGAAAGTCCACCATGTCTGCGTTGTATTCAATATTGTCGGCCAGACAATATTGCTCAAAGATGCTGTGAAACTCCTGTTCAGTCACATAATCAATATGGATCTTGTAACCGAGGCGTCGCAGGAATGCCTCGTCGGCCAGCTCCTCAGGACGAATGTTCGTCGCAAATACCGGGATCAGGTCAAACGGTATCTGGAACTTGCTGCCGGTATGGAGTCCGAGGTAATCAACTTCGTTTTCAAGTGGCACAATCCAGCGATTCAACAGGGTCTTGGGCTGCACTATCTGCCTCCCCAGGTCATCGATCAGGAAAATGCCGCCATTTGCCTTCATCTGCAACGGTGCCTCATAAAAGCCTATATCCGGCTGATACTGCAGGTCGATCATATCCAGGGTCAGTTCACTGCCGGAAATGATTACCGGTCGATGACAGATAACCCAGCGCGCATCCACGTCTGGCACCGGGTGTCTGTGCAGGTCAGGGCTTACGACGGGATTGTCCTTCAGGTTTTCTCCCACCACCTTGTGATTCAGCGGGTCATAAACGCGGATGATCTGGCCGTCCACAATCACTGCATAGGGAATAGCGATATTACCCTGCAGCATCTTGAGCATCTGCGTGGCGAGAAATGTCTTTCCGGTACCCGGCGCACCATACATAAATAGTGTACCGCCACTGTTAAAGGCGGCACCAATCTGGGTGAGCACATTCTCATTAACAACAATATCGGCGTAAACCTTTTGCACATCGTCACGACTGGCAATTTGTCGACGTACTGACTGCGCCATGACCTGCTTGCTGTAGTTTTCAAGTGTCACCGGCAGCGGTCCGCAATAACTGCTCTCATCCAGATAGTTGCGTGCCCGCTCGCGTCCGCGATCCGTGAGCAGCAACTGCATAATGCCGCTAACCCCCGAGCCACCTTGAGCCCCGCGTGTCTCTACCAGCGCTTCATCGCGGAGAAAATGGGTCGGTTCTTCGATTAGTGACAGGGGAAGTGCCATTTTGCTCGCGAGTTCGTCACTGCGCATGGTGCCGCCGACGAGCAGGTGTTTGAGGAGTAACTTGGTTATCAGGTCGAAGGGGATGCCGAGGGCTTGCAGGGTTTGCGGAACAGTCGGATATTGCACCTGTGGTGCCGGTTTGCCATATAAATCAATTTTTTTATGACGGAATGATGAAAATAGCTCTGCTGTTATGCGCTGGCCTGATTCCTCCGTGAAGATATTCTTCATCACAATTTTTTCGCCTGTTTTTTTACTTATATCAACGGTCTACTGCCAGTCTCATGCAACTGCGCGGTAAGGTGTATGCAGCCTCCTGATTACAAACTCCGACGCGTTAACTGTCGCCGCCTATTACAATATCATTCAGAAATATCTTCTACGCCCCCCAGACATTTACTTACCTGGACGGGACATAGAAGGCCTGCTACCTAATTACCAGCTGGTGGTGCTACGGTGCTACTACGCCCGCAGCAGCCAGTTGATTCGATACTGCTGTGAATGCGGCGTTAATCTGCTGACCCAGAACGCCAATAATGACGATCGCAACAACAGAAATCAGCGCGACAAGAATGGCGTATTCGACCATGCTTGCACCTGACTCTTCCTTCATAAACCGGTTAAAATGCTTTTTCATTGCTGAAGTTCCTCCACCTTGGTTATCCCCCACAACTTCGGAATAGCTGCTTCGGGTAAGTCAATAAACTAATCCCTACTTCAAACTCAAGGTATCACAGATAATTGAAAAGCGGATATACGTATTATCACTATCCAGTATCAACAGGGCGTTTACTGGAATTTAGTAGAATACTGTTATGGGGTGATAGCTGGCAATTAGTCCTTTCGTACACACTCAGTTGACGCTTTGCAGGCGTGCCTGCCAGTAACTGGCATGCTGCGGGTTTTCGGAACCGAACCAGCCATGCCGGTAGGCACGGATGAGGAAACGTTGTGCCAGGGGGTTGCCCAGGTGGGCGGAACGGCGCAGCCAGATACGGGCCTTGGCGGGATCGTTTTGTCCTCCCTTCCCGTAGCTGCCCAGGTAGCTCAGGCCAAGCAAAAAACCGGCATCATGGCTGCCCTGATGTGCGGCACGTGTCAGCCAGGTACGGGCCTGCTGAATATCGCGTGTCACGCCTCTGCCCTCGCTATACATGATACCGAGCAGGGTCTGGGCATCGGTATTGCCATGCTGGGCCAGCGCCTCAAAACCCTCTCGCGCGGCCTGGTAACGCCCGGCATCAAGCGCAGCCACGGCATCCTCGATAGCCTCCGCGGCGCGGGCCTGCGCGTTGAACAACAGTAACGCAACCGTGAACATAACGAGCAGAGCCGCCAGCCGGCGGCAGAGGAAATGAATGGTGGGCAATAGGTTCATCTTCACCTGTCTGGCAGAATCCGTTACCTTGTAGTCTTTATAACGGCCGTGACCAAGGATTTTCCAGCCCATGCGTGTTCTTTTTGTTGGTTTTTTAATCAGTCTCTGCATCACTCTTGTTCCCCGGCAAGTCCTCGCCGATGACTTCCGTGATGGCGTAAGGGCTTATCAGCAAAAGGATTTTTCCCGTTCCCTGGCGCTCTGGTTGCCACTCGCCGAACAGGGCAATGTGCTGGTTCAGACCCTGGTCGGCACGATGTATGCCTATGGAGAGGGTACCGAACAAGATGATAAGGAAGCTGTGAAATGGTTCACACGCGCGGCAAGGCAAGGCTCGGCCCAGGCCCAGTACAACCTCGGCATCATGTATGAACAGGGCTTTGGGGTTGAAAAAGACCTCAACGAAGCCCGCCGCTGGCTGCTGGCCGCGGCAGTGCAGGGTCGGGAAGAGGCCCGTAAGCGCCTCGATACCTTGCCCTCCTCCCCCGTTGATAATGCCATGGCTAAACCGGACGTCACGCCAGGGTCCACCATTAAACACGATACCCACTCACCATCCGACTCAGTAACAACGACAGGCAACACTATCCCTGAAGCCGTTAACCCACCCGCACCAGCGGTTACCACTAGCGGCAAAAAGCCTGTGCCCGTCACTGAGAAAGTCGAGGAAGCCGCGCACGTCTTCGTACAGGAATCACCTGCTATCAGCACTGAAAACCCGGGGCCGGGGCTTGCGCCAGCCGGTGAAGCACAAGCTACTTTGCCTGACCGGGTAGTCGTTAGCGCTGAAAATTCGGAGCCCGGCCTTGAGCCGGTGTCGCCTATTGAGAGCGAGGAAGCACAATTCTCCTTGCCGGACTGGATCGTCATTAGCACCGAAAACTCGCTGCCCGGCCTTGACCCGGAGCCGACTATTGAAAGCGAGGAAACAGAATTTTCCTTGCCGAACTGGATCGTCATTAGCACCGAAAACTCGTACCCGGATCTTGATACCGCACCGGGCGAATAAATACGGTGCAATAAAAAAGGAGCCATTCGGCTCCTTTTTTAATCTTGCTTACCGAAAAGCTCAGGCTTCTTCGGTCACGGCCTTCATGCTCAGGCGGATGCGGCCTTGTTTGTCCACTTCCAGAACCTTGACCTTGATGGTTTCACCTTCGCTGAGCTTGTCGCTTACGTTCTCGACACGTTCGGTGGAGATCTGCGAGATGTGTACCAGGCCGTCTTTACCCGGCAGGATAGTCACAAAGGCACCGAAGTCCATGATCTTGGCGACCTTGCCTTCGTAAATAGTGCCGACTTCAACATCGGCCGTCAGCTGCTCAATGCGGCGACGGGCTTCCTGTGCCGCGGCATTGTCGGCAGAAGATACCTTTACCACACCGTCATCAGTGAGATCGATGCTGGTACCGGTTTCCTCAGTAATGGCGCGAATGGTTGCACCACCCTTACCAATCACATCGCGGATTTTGTCCGGGTTGATCTTGAAAGTCATGATACGCGGGGCATAGTCAGACAATTCCTGACGTGGTGCATCAAGCACCTTGTTCATTTCATCAAGAATATGCAGACGGGCTTCGAGTGCCTGATCAAGGGCGACCTGCATAATCTCGCGGGTAATGCCTTCGATCTTGATATCCATCTGCAAGGCAGTGATACCTTCTTTCGAACCGGCTACCTTGAAGTCCATATCGCCGAGGTGATCTTCATCACCGAGGATATCGGTCAGCACGGCAAACTTGTCGCCTTCCAGGATAAGACCCATGGCGATACCGGCAACCGGCGCCTTCAGGGGCACACCTGCATCCATCATAGCCAGGCTGGAACCACAAACGGAGGCCATCGAGCTGGAGCCGTTGGATTCGGTGATTTCAGAGACGACGCGAACAGAGTAAGGATACTCAGTCATGTCTGGCATAACGCCCAGGACACCACGCTTGGCGAGGCGGCCATGGCCGATTTCACGACGGCCCGGGCTGCCGGTGCGGCCGGTTTCGTTTACGCTGTATGGAGGGAAATTGTAGTGCAGCATGAACGGCTCTTTGCGGGTGCCTTCCAGTGCATCAATGACTTGCGCATCACGCTGCGTACCCAGCGTCGTAACCACCAGCGCCTGGGTTTCGCCACGTGTAAACAGGGCCGAACCATGGGTGCGCGGCAGGACGCCGACACGTACATTTATTGGACGCACGGTGCGCGTGTCACGGCCATCGATGCGCGGATGACCTTCAAGAATACGGCTGCGTACGATCTTCTTCTCGACCGAGGAGAAGGCGCCGCGCACATCATCGGCACTCCAGCCATCTTCACTGGCAACCGCTTCAACAGTCGTATTGCGGACTTCATCAATCTTGCTGTAACGGGCAAGCTTTTCTGCGATCTGGTAAGCCTCGGTCAGGCCGGCCGTGGCAACTTCAGCCACCTTGTCGTGCAGCGCGGTATCTTTCTCGGGAGCTTTCCAGTCCCAATGCTTCACGCCGGCTTCATTGGCGAACTCTTCAATCGTATCAATAACGATTTGCAGCTGTTCATGACCAAACATGACGGCACCGAGCATAACCTCTTCGGACAGGCAGTTGGCTTCAGATTCCACCATCAGCACCGCGCCCTTGGTACCGGCAACCACCAGGTTAAGATCGGATTCTTCAAGTGCTTCAAAACCGGGGTTCAGCAGGTATTCACCGTTTTTGTAGCCAACGCGCGCGGCACCAATCGGGCCGTTGAATGGCGCACCAGAAAGCGCCAGTGCTGCAGAGGTACCAATCATGGCCGGGATATCCGGGTCAATATCCGAGTCAATCGAGACGACGGTCGGGATAACCTGAACTTCGTTATAGAAACCCTTGGGGAACAACGGACGAATCGGACGGTCAATCAGGCGACTGGTCAGTGTTTCCTTTTCACTCGGACGGCCTTCCCGACGGAAAAAGCCACCCGGGATAACACCGGCTGCATAGGTCCGTTCCTGGTAGTTAACCGTGAGTGGAAAGAAGTCACGACCTGTGTCTGCTTCCGTTCTCGCCACGGCGGTAACGAGCAGGACGGTGTCGCCCATGCTGACCATAACGGCGCCGCTTGCCTGTCGTGCGATTTCACCTGTTTCGATGGTGACAGTATGGTTGCCATACTGAAAGGATTTCTTGATTGAAGTCACGGGGATTCCTTACGCTTGGATTCTGGTTTTCTGGCTTGGAATTATTATTACTTTCTCAGGCCAAGGCTTGAAATGAGTTCACGGTAACGGTTTACGTCCTTACGCTTGATGTAGTCCAGCAGCTTGCGACGCTTGTTAACCATTTTCAGCAGACCCTGACGGGAATGGTGATCGTGGATGTGCTCTTTAAAGTGGCCTGATAAATCATTAATGCGTGCAGACAAAATGGCTACCTGTACTTCAGGCGATCCTGTGTCGCTTTCGCCACGCTTATAGTCCTGGACAATCTGTCCTTTCTGTTCGGTACTAACGCTCATTTATTACTCCTGACCCGGGTCAAAACTGGATTTTTAAAGGCGCGTATTTTAAACCGCAGGCCTTTATATAACAAGGAAAAATTCTATTTTTGCGGCTCAAGCGCCTGCACCGAGCAGGCGTTTGGGCGCGACTCGCCCGTCGTCAAGGATTTGACCGACGCCAAGAAAGCATTCTGCCCCCACATTCAGCCGCACCCAGCCCTCGGTGGGGGCGTGCGGGACGATGACAGGCTGGCCCTGGCGCATGTAAAAGGCCATATCCTCACTCAGATTGACTTCAGGCCAGTCCAGCAGCGCACTGCTGGTCGGCTTGAGAAACTGTTTGAGTTGGCTCTTGTCCTGCTCATAGACGGCCTGCAGGGTATCAAGGGTCACCATATCCGCCTCGTCAAAGGGACCCAGCGCCGTACGGCGCAGGGCCGTCACATAGGCGCCGCAACCAAGCGCCTCGCCAATATCCTCAATAAGAGTACGGATATACGTGCCGCGTGAGCACTCAACCTCGATGGTGAAGCTGTCAGCCGTCAGTTCGACCAGCGACAGCGAGTAAATCGTGACCTGGCGGGCCTCGCGTTCAATCTCGATGCCCTGCCGGGCGAGCTTATACAATGGCTCGCCCTTGTGCTTGAGGGCCGAGTACATGGGGGGGACCTGGCTGATCTCGCCTTTAAACTGCTCGAGTACGGTCTCGACCTCGGCTATATCCAGGGCCGGGACTGGCCGGGTCTCGAGTACCGGGCCTTCGGCATCGCCGGTCGCGGTGATCTCACCGAGCTTGCCAGTGGCGCGGTAACGCTTGTTGGCATCAAACAGGAAATTGGAGATCTTGGTCGCCTCGCCAAAGCAAATCGCCAGCAGGCCACTGGCGAGCGGGTCGAGACTGCCGGTATGCCCCGCCTTGCGGGCAAAAAACAGGTTTTTGACTTCCTGCAGAGCCTTGTTGGAGCTCAGGCCCAGTGGCTTGTCGAGCAGAACGATGCCGCTGACATTGCGGCCACGATTCTTCCTACGCATGAATACTTATTCCTCGCCGCGCTCTTGCGAGACCGCGTCGTCGATCAATTGGGAGATACTGATACCCTTCTCGAGGGTATCGTCATAGACAAACTTTAGTTCAGGTACGATCCGCAGGTGCATCGACTTGCCGAGCTGGTGACGCAGGAAGCCTGCCGCCCTGGTCAGGGCCTTGATGATCTCGTCATGCTCCGTATCGGAAAGACTGGTGACATAGACCTGCGCATAGGCAAGATCACGGCTGAGTTTGACGCCAGCGATACTGACAAGACCCAGGCGCGGGTCTTTCAGTTCACGCTGCACAAGCTGGGCGAGTTCACGCTGAATCTGATCAGCAACTCGCTGGCTACGCGCAAATTCTCTTGGCATGAAGAACGCCTCGCAATAAATTAGTAGGGCTGTGCGGGAGTAGCAGCGCGACTAGAGTTCGCGCTGTACCAGTGTGCGTTCATAGACTTCGATCTTGTCACCCGGCTTGACGTCATTGTAGTTTTTCACGCCGATACCGCACTCGGTACCTGATTTAACTTCATTGACATCATCCTTGTGACGACGCAGTGATTCGAGTTCACCTTCATAAATCACCACTTCATCACGCAAAACACGGATCGGGCTGCTACGTTTAATCGTACCCTCCGCCACCATACAACCGGCGATGGCACCAAGCTTGCTGGAGCGGAACACATCTCGCACCTCGGCAAGACCAATGATTTCATCCTTGTATATCGGTTTAAGCATGCCAAGGACGGCGCTTTTGATTTCATCAATCGCATCATAGATTACGCTGTAGTAATGCAGGTCAATGCCCTCGTCAGCAATCAGTCTCTTCGCTGAACCATCGGCACGCACGTTAAAGCCGATTATGATTGCACCGGAAGTCAGTGCCAGTTGCGCGTCCGATTCATTAATAGCACCAACACCGCTGGAAACGATCTTGACTCTTACCTCATCGAAGGACAGGTCAGTCAGTGCATCGGACAGCGCCTCAACGGAACCACGCACATCCGCCTTGAGGACAATATTCAAATCAGTAACTTCACCACCTTCCATGCGCGAGAACATATTTTCAAGCTTGGCAGCCTGCTGACGTGCCAACTTGCTGTCACGTTCCTTGCTGTGACGGAATTCAGCAACCTCGCGGGCCTTACGTTCGTTTTCGACCACCAGCACATCGTCACCGGCATTCGGCGTACCGGAAAGACCGAGAATCTCTACCGGAATAGAAGGGCCGGCGGCATCAATCGGCTTGCTGTTTTCGTCGAGCATGGCACGGACGCGGCCGTATTCGCTACCCGTAAGCAGGAAGTCGCCCTTCCGCAAGGTACCGTTTTGCACCAGGATAGTCGCAACTGTACCGCGGCCCTTATCCAGACGCGACTCGATAACAACGCCTGATGCCGGGCAGTCTGTGATGGCGGTCAGTTCGAGCACCTCGGCCTGCAATGAAATTGCATCCAGCAGGTTATCAACACCCTGACCGGTCTGTGCGGAGACTTCGACAAACATCGTGTCGCCACCCCAGGATTCAGGTACAACTTCTTCAGCAACCAGTTCCTGCGAAACACGCTTCGGATCTGCGCCTTCTTTGTCCATCTTGTTAATGGCAATAATCAAGGACACGCCGGAGGCGCGGGCATGCTGGATGGCTTCCCGGGTTTGCGGCATCACGCCATCGTCCGCGGCTACAACGATCACGACGATATCCGTGACCTTGGCACCGCGAGCACGCATGGCGGTAAATGCGGCATGACCCGGCGTATCCAGGAAGGTAATCATGCCCTTGTCGGTCTCAACATGGTATGCGCCGATATGCTGGGTAATACCACCGGCCTCACCTGAGGCAACCTTGGTGCGTCGAATGTAGTCCAGCAAGGAGGTCTTACCATGGTCAACATGACCCATGATGGTAACGACCGGCGCACGCGGGATAGTTTCGCCCTCCACATTACCGGCGACCGTAGCGATCACCTCTTGTTCAATGGCATTTTCCTGGAACAGCTTGGGAATATGGCCCATCTCTTCAACAACAATACTGGCTGTTTCCTGATCAAGCACCTGGTTGATCGTGACCATGCTGCCCATGCCCATCAAGACCTTGATGACTTCGCCGGCCTTAATCTTCATGCGTTGGGCAAGTTCACCTACCGAGATAGTTTCCGGGACAGAGACTTCATGAACTGCCTGCTCGGTCGGTCTTTCAAAGCCGTGCTCGCCACCTGGGGAGGTTACCCGTGAGCGCCCTCTTGACTTCTTCTTGCGGCGTCCTGACTTGTCACCGGCAACATGTAATTCCTTGCGGCCGTACTTGGTTCTGGAAGGTGCCTCTTTCTTGGCAGCTGGCTTACGTGGCTCTGCAGCGGCGGCGGCCTCTGCTGCGACGCGTTTTTCTGCCTCAAGCCGGGCACGTTCTTCTTCCTCGGCCTTGGCACGGGTCTCTTCCTCGGCCTGTAATTTGGCGACGACTTTTTCTTCAGCTTTCTGTCGCTCTGATTCCTCACGCGCTGCGGCTTCCGCGGCGATGCGCAGGGCCTCTTCTTCCTTGCGGCGTGCTTCCTCTTCTATCTGCGCCTGTTCATCCAGCTTACGCTGTTCTTCAGCCTGAACCACGCTGCGTTTTACATAGGTACGTTTGCGGCGTACCTCAACGTTAACTGTCTTCGATGATCTGCCCGGACCACTTCCGCTCTGGCGAAGTTCACTAACCGTACGACGCTTCAGGGTAATCTTCTTCGGTTCAGCGATATCAGTATCGCCGGTTTCATCGGCTGCCTTACCGTGCGATCGGCGCAGATGACTCAGTAGCTTTACTTTTTCATCATCACTGATCGTGCCATCGGCATCTTTCATGGGCAAGCCAGCCTCTTCCAACTGGGAGATCAGGCGGTCTGCGGAAATTCCGATAACTTCGGCTAACTGTTTAACTGTAACTTCTGACATTAATTGTCACTCTCTGCTGTAAATACTCAGCTTTGCTCTTCGATTACTCTTCTGCTTCGGCAAACCATGGCTCACGTGCCTTCATGATCAGTGCACCGGCACGCTCTTCATCCATGTTTTCAACTTCCATCAACTCATCAATCGACTGTTCAGCGAGATCTTCCATTGTGATAATATTCTTGCTGGCCAGCATGTAAGCCAGGCTCTCATCCATGCCTTCCATATTTAACAGGTCATCTGCCGGTTTTTTATCGCCGAGCAATTCTTCTGTAGCGATAGCTCGTGTCAACAGGACATCCTTGGCACGGTTACGTAGTTCTTCCACAATATCTTCGTCAAACTCTTCGATTTCGAGCATTTCTTCCATTGGCACATAAGCGACTTCTTCAATGGTAGTGAAACCTTCCTGTACCAGGATAACAGCCACTTCCTCATCAACATCGAGCTGCTCGACAAACAATTGCTGTGCCTTACCCGCTTCAACTTCATTCTTTTCATCAGCCTGGCTTTCGGTCATCACGTTCAGTTCCCAGCCAGTCAACTCACTGGCAAGGCGAACGTTCTGGCCGCCACGACCAATGGCCTGGGAGAGCTGGTCTTCATCAACGGCGACATCCATGCTGTGTGAATCTTCATCGATCACAATCGACTGTACTTCTGCCGGTGACATGGCATTAATCACAAACTGTGCCGGGTTATCGTCCCAGAGGATAATGTCGACGCGCTCGCCGGCAATTTCACCAGAAACGGCCTGGACGCGCGAACCGCGCATTCCCACACAGGCACCTACCGGGTCGATGCGCTGGTCATTACTACGAACGGCGATCTTGGCACGCAGGCCCGGGTCACGGGCAGCCGCCAGAATATCAATCAGCTCGTCACCGACTTCGGGCACTTCCAGCTTGAACAGTTCAATCAAAAACTCGGGACGCACGCGCGAGACAAACAACTGCGGACCGCGCGGTTCTGAACGCACCTCGTAAAGGTAGCCACGCAGACGGTCACCGCTTCGGACCGGTTCACGCGGGATCATTTCTTCACGGGCAATAAGGGCCTCGGCATTGTTCCCCAGGTCCAGGATGACATTGCCGCGTTCTACACGTTTGACGATACCGTTAACCAGTTCGCCGACACGACTTTTGTAAGCATCAACCACCTGGGCGCGCTCGGCTTCACGCACCTTCTGCATAATAACCTGCTTGGCAGTTTGTGCAGCGATACGGCCAAACTCTTCATTCTCAAGTTGCTCTTCGATGATGTCACCGACATCAGCACCCGGTTTATATTCCTGGGCTTCATCAACAGTCAGAATCTGATTGGCAATTTCAACATCGAAATCCTCATCGGCAATGACTATCCAACGACGGAAGGTCTCATAGTCACCCGTTTCACGGTCAATATTCACGCGCACGTCGATATCACCTTCGTGACGCTTCTTGGTGGCGGTTGCCAATGCGGCTTCGATCGCCTGGAAAATGATTTCCTTATCGACGCCCTTTTCATTTGAAACGGCATCTGCAACCAACAAAATTTCTTTCGACATATCCTCTGCCTCTAACTCAAGATATCCGGCCTACCACTCCGGCTTTAAATGTGCGCGTTCAATATCGTTAATGGGTAAATCCACCTGATCACCATTTTCCATATCCAACAACACACAGTCGTTCTCTACACCAGCCAGCCGTCCAGTAAACTTACGCTGACCTTGTCGTGGTGCGCGCAGCCTTATCTCTGCCTTCTCACCACTAAAACGTTCATAGTGCTCGGCCTTGAACAGGGGCCGGTCCGTTCCCGGTGACGAAACCTCGAGCGAAAATTGCCCGGCGATGGGGTCTTCGACATCCAGCACGCCACTGATCTGTCGACTCACCTGTTGGCAGTCTTCGACCCGAATACCGTCGGCCTGGTCGATGTACACCCGTAAAATGGAATGCTTGCCCTGGGGCAGGTATTCCACTCCAACCAGTTCATAGCCCAGCGCCGTCACCGACGGCTCGATTAATTCTGCTACGCGGCTTGCTTGCTGGCTCATGTTCTCTGCTTCCGGAAACAAAAAGTGGGCACAAGGCCCACTCCATATATTCATTACTCTCAGGAGACCCCTAACCGGCCTCTTCTGGAGCGGGCTATATTATAGCCTTGTGCCAGATAAAATACCAGTACCGACACGGGGTTAGCCGTGAAAGCCACGGATTCATCCGCGTTCTGGCAGGCACAGGGTAGTCCTTTCGGCACTTGCTCAATCCCGCTTCATTGTTCATTCATAATCAATGAGTTACAAATAAACACCGGGCTTCGGCTATAAAAAAAGCCTCTAACAGAGGCTTTTTTATCGTACCAGGCCACTACGCAATAGCAGGCAGCTCATAAGCTATTGTCAGTAACACAAAAAATGGTAGCGGGGGCAGGATTCGAACCTACGACCTTCGGGTTATGAGCCCGACGAGCTGCCAGACTGCTCCACCCCGCATCAATGGCGCGCAGTGTACTGACTTGCACCGCCCGGCGCAAGGGCGCGCATAAAAAAACCGGGCCGCAAGGCCCGGTTTTTTGTACAACAACTGCGACTTAAGGCTTAATGTAGACGTAACCCTTGTGCTGCAGTTCGGCAACTTCAGCAACACCTGAAGGGACGATCTCGGCATTCAGGTTGATCTTGTCCTTGGGGATCTTCTTGCCGCGGACGGTGTTGGCACACAGGGCAAACTTGACGCCGCGATTGGCCAGGCCCTGGATCTGATCACCGAAGCTATGACCCTTCTTGTCTGTCTTGCCGTCAACCAGGATAAAGCCACCTGAACTATGGAATACCATGACAGCGTCAAGGTTCTCGTCACCGAGGGCATTCAGATGGTTCACCATATTTTTCAGGCCACGGTAACCCCAGTTGATGTCATTCATGTGGTAAACCACTTTCTGCTTCTGGTAACCGTTCTTGGCAGCGCCGCGGTCATTGCTCGTTCCAGCACAACCGGTCAGGGCGATAACGGCAATACCAGCGGCCGCAAGTGTCAGGCTTTTTTTAATTGTAAGCATATTATTTCTCCTCTCTCGTTTCCCAAATCAACAATATCGTTGTGTTGTAATACTTTTATAACATCTAAATCAGAGCAAATACCATTCCATTAATTCGGATTCCGTTCTCGCATTTGAATTCCCTTCAAATACAACTAATTACGACATATCCAGGCTTGAATAGTCGGAACTGTTCCGTATTTATATTATTGCAATATGCACCATTAACCATCTTTCCTGCTGTAAAATACAACCCTCTATTATGTGTCGGCATTATTCTTTTTCAGCTTGCGCCACAGGGTGGTCTTGTCGATACCCAGAATCTGTGCGGCATGTGTCTTTTTACCCGCCGCATGGCTCAGGACATGACTGATATAGGCCTGTTCCAGCTCTTCCAGGGTGACAAAGCTCGAGCCGTCAAAAAAGCCCTCATTAAAGACCGCCTTGTCTTTATCCTCAACAGCGTCCTCGGCCCATTTCAGTACCGGGCCTTCGGCAAGGATGACGCTGCGCTCGATGTTGTTTCTCAGCTCACGGATGTTGCCCTGCCAGGGGGCGTCGCAGAGGCGCTTCATTGAGGGAGTATCAAAGCCCTGCACGTTGCGGTTGTACCTGGTGGCAAAGTCATCAACGAAAAACTCCACCAGCGAGGGAATGTCTTCCCGGCGTTCATCGAGTGACGGCACGCGAATATTGACGACATTAAGACGATGATAGAAGTCATGGCGGAAGCGGCCTTCCTCGACCAGCGCTTCCAGATCCCGGTTAGTCGCGGTAACGATACGCAGATCGATCGGCGTCGACCTGGTGCCACCAACACGGGTGACGCGTTGATCCTCGATTGCCCGCATCAGCTTCATCTGCATGGCATCGGAGATGTTGCAAATCTCGTCAAAGAATAACGTGCCGCCACTGGCTTGCTCCATCAACCCCTGCTTGCGGTGGGTTGCGCCGGTGAAAGACCCTTTCTCGTGACCGAACAGCTCGGATTCAAGCAAGGTCTCGGTCAACGCCCCGCAGTCGATTACTACCAGTGGCGAGTCCTTGCGTGGACTGTATTCATGCAGGGCATGCGCGACCAGTTCCTTGCCCGTACCCGAGTCACCCGTAATAATGACGTTACAACTGACCTCCGAGACCTTTTCAATCTTGGTAAACAGCGAGCGCATGGCCGGGCTGTCTCCAATCATGCCGAAACGGTTACCTGAACGACGCAGACGTTTTTTCAGCAGCTTGTTTTCTTTCTTGAGTCGTTGCGCCTCAATGGTTCTTTCCAGGATCAACTTGAATTCGTCAAAATCAAAAGGCTTTTTAATAAAGTCGGCCGCACCACGTTTCATTGCCTCGACGGCGTTTTCAACCGACGAATGACCAGTCATCACCATAACCGGAATTTCAGGGTCAATGGCACGTAGCTCTGTTAACAGGTCAAAACCATTCATCTCCGGCATACGCAAATCGGTGACCACAATATCTGCCCCTGAGCTGGCGAATATGTCCAGACACTCCAGTGCTGACTGGAAGACACGACAGTCATAGCCTACCTTGTCACATTGGCGCGACATCACCTTGCAGGTTACCGGGTCATCATCCACGAACAAGATTTTTACATTACCCGCCTGCACGTTTCAATTCTCCATTCATATCATATTTCAGGTGCTGCTCTTGATCTTCTGTTGTATCTTCCAGCGGCACAGCAATTAGTGGCAACAACATACTTACACAAGTCCCCTTGTTTTCTTTACTTTCAATTGTGATGGTGCCGCCGTGCTTGTTGACAATACCGTAACTCACCGCCAGCCCCAGCCCGGTTCCCTGGCCTTCCGGCTTAGTCGAATAAAAGGGGTTAAAAACCCGCGGCACTTCCTGTTCAGAAATACCCTTGCCCTGATCAACTATCTCGATAAGTGCATTATCAGCCTGCTGACATACCCTGATCCTGATGCTGCCGCCGGAATATGAAGCATGGATGGCATTCAGTAAGACGTTAACGAATACCTGTTGCAACTGGTTAGGATCACCCTGCATCTCAATGCCTTCTTCGATATCCGCATTGATGGTCAATGCGGCGGCATCTGCCCGGTGCTTGAGCAAACGTATCGTGTCATGCATTAATACGCCCAGCACAAAGTCCTCGTAACTCGGCTCGCTGGCTCGGGCAAATTTCAGAATCCCCTGCACAATGCGGGCACAACGGCTACCTTCATCCTGCAAGGTTTGCAAATCGGCCATGATTTCATCGTCGTCATATTGTGCTACAGACTCCTCAATCAGCTTGGCCAATGACATGATATTCATCAAGGGGTTGTTGATTTCATGCCCAATCCCCGCGGCCATCTGGCCTACGGCGGCAAGCCGTTCTGACTGGCATACCGATTGCACTGCCTTGTCACGTTCATCACGTGTGCGTTCAAGGGTGCTACACAGGTAATTGAATGCCTTGCCTACCACGCCGACTTCATCGACGCGCTCCCTGTCACGATAACGTGCCGTACTTTCACCATCGGCATAACGGGTAATCGTTTGCGCCAGGTCCTGTACAGGCCGGGCAAGCCTGGAGGCGACCCAGCGTGCCATTAGCAGGCTCAGGATCAATAACATACCCAGCAATAACCAGATTGTGGCACGGATTTTTTTTATCGGCGCAAAGACTTCATCGTGTGATGTCTCGATCAAAAGCACCCATCTGGAACGCTTGTCCTGGTACGGTGAGTAATGCTGGTAAAAAAACATCCGGCCATCATCCATAAGCATATAGCCAGGGGCATCTGCGTGTCGTATTCGCTGCCAGTGTTCGTTACCGACTTCATTGGAAAAACGATAATCACTACCTAACTGGTTGGCAAAGCGCTGTTCAGCATCTTCGTGAAAAAGGTAAATACCATCACGATGCTGCTTGTCATTCACTTCAACGATATAGGCCTTGCCGGTATAACCTCTGATCGCGGATTTTACTGCCTCATCAATACGTGTTCCCCACATATTAATGATCACCATGGCTTCAATTTCATTCCACTCGTTACGAATGGGCACGGAATAACGTATCATCGCCGGGCAAAAGTCTGCATCACTCTGTACCTGGCCAAGTTCGAAGTCAGATACGTAGACGTCATTCGGATCTTTTATTGCGGCTTTATAGAATGGGCGGTTTGACTGATCAGCAATATAATAACGACCACGCTCATCATCAAAGAGTTCCGGCACTATTCGATGACCTTCCTTGACCTTGAGCACGGTCTTGCCATTGTTATCCAGAAAACGTAATGCCTGTATGTTGCCTATTCTCTGCTGGTAGTTATAGAAGAAATCCTGAACAGTGAGAACCATCTCATCATAGGCGCTATCATCGCTCTTGCTTGCGGCGACACGGCTGAAGTTCCGCAGCACGGGAGCCTCGGCGAGACCGGCGGTCAGCGCCTTCTGGCTTTCGATGAGGGTATCGAGTTCCACGCCCAGCTTGCTCAGCTTGCCGTGAAGTTCGGCGGTGATCCGGCGCTCTAAATCGGCCTCGATTTGCTCAACCACGCCAAACTGCAGGACGAGCAACGGCACCAGCGTCATCATGCCAAGGATAAGGAATAGTTTTTGGCGTAAACGCATGCCCTTCTGCCTGAAAACATTGCAATATGCAGAATCCTAGCACAGGTATTCTCATGTTCACATCTGTTTATTTATAAAAAACATAATGCTATGGAATATTAGAACATATTAATATTCAAGATTGGCGGGATTAGTATGTACAATCAATGATATGCGCGGCGTATGAGTTCGCCAGGCCGGGACTGCCGGCATTGTCGCTTCCCTGAGCTTTTTTTGCAGGGCGATGGGCATCTCCAGCGATGTCGGGGAATGATGTCTGAGGTCTGGATCGCCCTCCAGAGGCTGATAGACGTTTAGATCTCGAGTGCCGGCAGGGCTGTTCAGCGTCGCGCACGATCCAGCAGGTGTTTGAGATCGTGGCGATAAATGAATCCGGGCAAGGCAAAAATCAGGAACAGGCATAGCGTCACGGCGTAAAACTCCCAGTCCTGCGCATGCGAACCACCCGTAGCCCGAATCTCAAGACCGATCGCGATGCCGCCGACGATCAGGTAAAGAATGAACCATTCCAGAAAGCGCATCCATGCACGCTTGCCATTCTCAGGTAATGTCTTGATAAGAAACAGGCGTTCGCTCAGCCATGGCAGGTTGGCCGCAATAACGGCAATAATAATAAGTATTGTAATCCACATACCGTGGATTATACCCGATCAGGACAGCGTTGCGGTACAAAGTGCCAGCAAACCGCCCGGCAGCAGGCCCAGCATGAGTACCGACAGGGCATTTACGCTGAAGGCGATGTTGGTATCGGCCCCGATCCGGATTGGTTCCGGGTTCTCTACCGGCGCGTCAAAGTACATGAGTTTGACGACGCGCAGGTAGTAAAAGGCACCTATTACAGAGAAGGCAACAGCCGTCAGCGCCAGCCAGACCATCTGGATATCAATGACCGACTTGAGCACAATCAACTTGGCATAGAAGCCGACAGTTGGTGGAACCCCGGCCATGGAGAACATCAGCAACAGCATCATAAATGCCAGCCAGGGACTGCGTTCATTCAAGCCCTTCAGATCATCCAGATTCTCGGCCTCGAAGCCGCGACGGCTGAGCAGGATTACCATGGCAAAACCACCGACGGCGGTAATGGCGTAGGTAATGATGTAGAACATTGAGGCGGCGTAACCGGCCTTGGTGCCGGCAAGGATACCGAGTAACAGGAAACCGACATGGGAAATAGTTGAATAGGCCAGCATGCGCTTCAGGTTAGTCTGGGCCAGCGCAATGATATTCCCCACGGCGAGCGATAGCACCGCGAGGATGACGAGCATACCCTGCCAGTCGCTATGCAAATCCCCCAGCCCCTCTGCCAGTACACGCATGACCAGCGCAAACCCGGCGATCTTCGGCGCACTACCAATATACATGGTCACCGAGGTCGGCGCGCCCTGATAGACATCCGGGATCCACATATGGAAGGGTACGGCACCAAGTTTAAAGGCCAGGCCCACAACGATAAACACCAGGCCGAAGATTAGCACGATGTCATCCGTGCCGCGCGCCATAATGGGGTCACTCAGTCCGGCGATATCCAGTGTCCCCGTCGCGCCGTAAATCATCGACATGCCGTACAGCAACATGCCCGAGGCCAGGGCGCCGAGAATAAAATACTTCATTGCGGCTTCGGAAGCGCTCAGCGAGTCACGACGGAAGGCAACCATGGCATAAAGTGACAAGGACAGTAATTCAAGACCCAGGTAGACCGTCAGGAAACTGTGTGCCGAGACCATGACCATCATGCCCAGAACGCCAAACAGGCCCAGCACGTAATATTCACCCTTGAAGATGTCGCGGTCACGCAGGTAATCACGGGAGTACAGGAAGACAAAACCAGTCACGACATAAATGACTGTCTTCAGGATCATGGAGAGGTCATCACTGACATACAAGCCACTGAAGGTGAAGCTGGTCACGGCCGGCGCCCCCATAATCGTGATCAACACGGCCCCGAGCAGGGTTAACTGGGTCAATGCATAAGTCACAATACGGTTCTTGTCGCTAATAAACAGGTCAGCCACGAGAACGACACAGGCCATGATGAGCATGTATATCTCGGGTGCGGCAAGTGCAAAATCCGGCATGGTAAAAGTTGTTGTCATTGTCACCCTACTCCCGTCACAGCTTGGACTGCGCAATATGCTGCAGCAGGTTGTCTATAGATACGTGCATGACCTCAATGAGCGGATTTGGCCAGACACCGAATAGCAATACGGCAATCGCCAACACGCCCAGGATCAGGAATTCACGGTTATTAATATCAGTTAATGCAGCGACGTTGTCATTCGCGACCTTGCCGAAGATAACGCGCTTGACCATCCACAAGGTGTAGGCCGCGCCAAGAACCAGGGTGGTCGCGGCGAGGAAGGCGATCCAGAAACTGGACTTGAAGCTGGCCAGAATAACCATGAACTCGCCGACAAAGCCCGAGGTGCCCGGCAGGCCGGCATTCGCCATCGCGAACAGCACCATGAAGGCACCGAATTTCGGCATCGTATTGATCACACCGCCATAGTCGGCAATCTCCCGGCTATGCATACGGTCATACATGACCCCCACGCAGAAGAACATGGCGCCGGAGATAAAGCCGTGTGAGATCATTTGAATCATGCCGCCTTCCATGGCCAGCGCCGCACCACTGTAACTGCCGGTAGCCTCGAAGATGCTGAACGAGAGGAAGAAACCGAGTGTGACAAAACCCATATGGGCAATCGATGAATAGGCAATCAGCTTTTTCATATCACGCTGAGCCAGCGCGACAAACCCGATGTAGACCACGGCGACCAATGACATGCCGATAATTAACCAGTCGAGGCTGCGGCTGGCATCCGGCGCAATCGGCAGGCTGAAACGCAGGAAACCATAGCCCCCGATCTTCAACATGATTGCCGCCAGCACAATCGAGCCACCGGTCGGCGCCTCGACGTGGGCGTCCGGCAACCACGTGTGCACGGGCCACATGGGCACCTTGACGGCAAAGGCCGCGAGGAAGGCAAGGAAGATCAGGATCTGTTCCTGCATGCCGAGCTTCAGATTATGGAAGGCCAGGATATCGAAGCTGTCGGCCTGGTAGAACATATAGATCAGCGCCACCAGCATCAACACCGAACCGAGGAAGGTGTAAAGGAAGAACTTGATGGTCGCATAGACTCGACGAGCGCCGCCCCAGATACCGATGATCAGGAACATCGGAATTAGCATGCCTTCCCAGAAGACATAGAAGAGAATCGCATCCAGTGCCGCAAACACGCCATTCATCAAACCTTCCATAATCAGGAAGGCGGCCATGTACTGCGCCACACGTTTCTGGATCACCTGCCAGCCCGCCAGCACCACCAGCACCGTGATAAAGGTGGTCAGCAGGATCAGTGGCATGGAAATGCCGTCAACACCGAGATAGTAGTGGATACCAAAGGTCTCAATCCAGGGTGTCTTCTCGACAAACTGCATCGAGGCAGTCGTGGTATCAAAGCCGGTATACAACGGGATACTGAGAAGGAAGGTCAGCAGGCTCACGATCAAGGCAACCGGACGTGCGCCCCACGGGTCCTTGTCGCCGACCGCCAGAACAAACAGGCCACCGATGATTGGTGTCCATATTACTAAACTGAGTAATGGTAAATCAGCAAACATGCGTTATTTCCCCAAGGCCCCCATCAATACCCAGCTGATGAGAAGCAGCAGGCCCACAATCATGGCAAAGGCATAGTGATACAGATAACCGGTCTGGATACGGCGTGCGATGGAGGCAAACCAGCCAACAGTGGCGGCACTGCCGTTGACCAGCAGGCCATCAATGAACTTCACATCACCAAATTTCCAGAAGATGCCACCGGTGGCACGGCCACCCGCAGCGAAGATGTTGATATACAGGTCGTCCATAAAGTATTTGCGTTCAAACAACTTGTGCAGGAAGGACAACTTCTTTTCAGCCAGGTCGGCAATATCGGGGCGTCGCATGTAGATGAACCAGGCGCTGAACAGACCCGCCATCGCCAGCCAGAAGGCCGGCCCCTGAATACCGTGCAGGACAAAACCCCATATGCCGTGATAGCTCTCACCGAGCTTTGCCAGTACATCATGTTCCGCAGCCACATAGATAGCCGTGCCGAAGTAATCACCGAAGACCACATCACTGATCAGATAACCGGCCAGCACCGAAGGAATCGCCAGCATGATAAGCGGACCGGTGACCACCGCCGGGGTTTCATGCAGGTGTTCGCGGGTATGTTCATCCATGCGCTCCTTGCCATGGAAGACCAGGAAGAACAGGCGGAAGCTGTACAAGGCGGTGATGAAGACACCTGCCAGCACGGCGTAGAAGGCAAAGTCACTGCCCGGAATCGTCGAGGCATGTACGGCTTCGATGATCGTATCCTTGGAGAAGAAGCCGGCGAAGCCCGGGAAGCCGATCAAGGCCAACGAACCGATTAGCGAGGTCCAGTAGGTGATGGGCATGTATTTTTTCAAGCCGCCCATCTTGCGCATGTCCTGCTCGTGATGCATGGCGATAATCACGGAACCAGCCGCCAGGAACAGTAAGGCCTTGAAGAAGGCATGTGTCATCAAGTGGAAGATCGCCGCCGAATACGCTGAGGCACCGAGGGCAACAGTCATATAACCAAGCTGCGAGAGTGTCGAATAGGCAATGACGCGCTTGATGTCGTGCTGGACAAGGCCCAGGAAGCCCATGAATAGTGCCGTGATGGCACCGATCACCAATACAAAGCTGAGCGCCGTGGTAGAAAGTTCAAACAGCGGCGACATCCGCGAAACCATGAAGATACCCGCGGTTACCATAGTCGCGGCGTGAATCAGGGCCGAGATCGGGGTCGGGCCTTCCATTGAGTCCGGCAGCCAGACATGCAGCGGTACCTGTGCCGATTTACCCATTGCACCGATGAAGAGCAGGATACAAATCACGGTCATCACTGACCAGTCATAGCCCGGGATGATCTGCATGGTCTCGCCGAGCAGCCCGGGAGCCCTGGCAAACACGGTGGCGTAATCCAGGGAACCCGCATACATGAGCACTGCGGCGATACCAAGCAGAAAACCGAAGTCACCCACGCGGTTGACGAGGAAGGCCTTCATGTTGGCGAAGATCGCTGTATCACGCGTATACCAGAAACCGATCAACAAGTAAGAAACCAGGCCCACGGCCTCCCAGCCGAAGAACAGTTGCAGGAAGTTGTTAGCCATCACCAACATGAGCATAGAGAAGGTAAACAATGCGATATAACTGAAGAAGCGCTGGTAACCTGGATCTTCACGCATGTAGCCGATGGTATAGATATGCACCATGAGAGAGACAAAGGTCACCACGACGAGCATGATGGCCGTCAGGCGGTCGACCAGGAAACCGATTTCAAAGCGAATGCCATCACTGACCAGCCAGGTATATACGCTCTCGTTATAGGTCGGCATGCCGTCAATCAGGAAGGCCTTCATGACATACAGTGAAAGCACACAGGATATGGCAACACCCAGAATGGTCACCCAGTGCGAGGCAGTGCGGCCCAGCTGCTTACCGAACAGCCCGGCAAGAATGGAGCCGAGAAGCGGTGCAAGGACAATTGTCAGATAGATATTTTCCATATCAGCCCTTCATTTCACTTACGTCATCGACATTAATCGTACGTCGATTACGGAACAGCACAACCAGGATGGCCAGGCCAATCGCGGCTTCGGCAGCGGCCACCGTCAGGATAAAGAATACGAATACCTGTCCGGCGGTATCGCCAAGATAATGTGAGAAGGCAATAAAATTCATATTCACGGCCAGCAGCATCAGCTCAATGGCCATGAGCAGAATAATGATGTTCTTACGATTAATGAAAATACCTGCCACGGACAGGCAAAACAGAATCGCACCAATAATCAGATAATTTGAAAGCGGTATCATGCCCTACTCCTGCTTCTCGGAATCCATCTTCACAATGCGAAGACGATCGGCAGCACGAACGGCTACTTGTTTATCAATCTCCTGGTGCCGTGTCCCCGGACGTCGCCGCAGGGTCAGGGAAATCGCGGCAACAATGGCTACCAGCAAAATGGCAGCTGCGATTTCAAACGGGTACAGGTAAACCGTGTAGAGCACACTGCCGAGTGCCCTGGTGTTACTAAAATCAGCGCTGTGACGGGCAGGCTCGGCAAACTGCTCAAGGCCAAAATTACCCGGGCCGACAACAAATACCATTTCCACCACCATGATAAAGGCAACCAGCGTGGCTATCGGCAGGTATTTGGCGAATCCCTCTCGGAGTCTGGCAATGTTGATATCAAGCATCATGATCACAAACAGGAACAGCACCATGACCGCGCCGACATAGACCAGCACCAGGGTAATGGCAAGGAACTCCGCTTCCAGCAGCAACCACAACACGGCACTGTTAAAAAACGCGACCACCAGAAACAATGAGGCATGCACCGGGTTGCGTACCGTAATCACCATAACTGCGGCAAACACCAGGATGGAGGCGAAGACATAAAAGGTTAATTGCTCAATAGTCATTCCTTACCAACCTCAACGATATGCCGCGTCTTGAGCGCGGTCTGCGGCGATCTCTGCTTCGTATACATCACCATTACGCAGCAATTTTTCCTTGGTCATAATGTTCTCGCCCCGGTTTTCGAAATGATATTCAAGCTGGCGGGTCTCAACAATCGCATCGACCGGACAGGCCTCTTCACAGAAACCACAATAAATGCATTTAAAGAGGTCAATATCGTAACGTGTCGTCCGGCGTGAACCGTCTTCCCGTTCGGCAGACTCGATAGTAATCGCCACTGCCGGACAAACAGCCTCGCACAGCTTGCAGGCGATGCAGCGCTCTTCGCCGTTCTCATAACGACGCTGCGCATGCAGACCGCGGAAACGTGGCGACTGTGGCGTTTTTTCTTCCGGGTAGTAAAGCGTGAACTTCTTGCGGAAGTAATAACGTCCCGTCAGACCCATCCCCTTCAGCAGCTCAATAAGGAACAGGCTTTTGAAAACTTTTTTCATGGAATTGATCATCGGTATACCCTCTTAATCAAACCATGGCCCGACCTGGGAAAGGATGAGCACACCCACAACCAGCAGCCAGACGATAGTAACAGGAATAAATACTTTCCAGCCCAGACGCATGATCTGGTCATAGCGATAACGCGGGAAAGTAGCACGGAACCATAAAAAGAAGATCAGGAAAAATGCTGTCTTCAGAATAAACCAGTGTATGCCATGGCCAAGCAAGCTACCGATAACGCCGCCGGGTATCCATGCCTCGGGGAGTATGGAATACCAGCCGCCGGCAAACATAATTGTGGCCAGTGCGGCGATCAGGATCATGTTGGCGTATTCAGCCAGGAAGAAAACGGCAAAGGCCATGCCGGAATACTCAACATGGAAACCGGCAACGATTTCTGACTCACCTTCAGCGACGTCAAAGGGGGCACGGTTGGTTTCAGCGACACCGGAAATGAAATACACGATAAAGAGAGGTAACAACGGCAGCCAGAACCAGTTAATCGGGCCGAGAACACCATGCTGCGCCTCGACGATGTCACGCAGATTGAGACTCCCCGCGGCCATAATGACACCCACCAGGGCAAAGCCCATGGCAATTTCGTAGGAGACAATCTGTGCCGAAGAGCGCATCGCGCCGAGGAAGGCGTACTTTGAATTAGACGACCAGCCGGCGATGATGACACCATAAACACCCAGCGAGGTGATGGCCAGCACATACAACAAACCGGCGTTAACATTATCGGCTATACCCAGCGTGGTGCTCAAGGGGATCACGGCCCAGGCCGCCAGCGCAGTCGCCAGCGAAATAACCGGCGCAAACAGGAACAGGAACTTGTTTGACCTGGCGGGGATTATGATCTCCTTGAAGATCAACTTGCAGGCATCTGCAATCGGCTGCAACCAGTGCGGACCGACCTGATGCGGGCCGACACGTGACTGCATGTAACCGATAATCTTACGCTCGGCCAGGGTCAGGTAAGCGACACTGAGCATGAGCGGCGCCATCAAGGCCACAATCTGAATCAGAATCTGGATTGCCCACGGCAGAATATTCCAGATTGAAATCACCCACTCCCAACTTGTGTTCAGGAATTCAAGCATCGTCTCGCCCGTTAATCTTTTGTTATCGTCACAGTCTGGTATGGCGCACCAAGCTGACTGCTCGCAGCGGTTGACGCCGCCAACATTACACAGTTATTCGGAACATGCTCATCGATAACCAGCTCGACTGCAGTCTCATCTTCCCCCTGGCTCAGAACGATACGTGCAGCATCACTCACCCCAAGCTGTTCAGCCGTCGCGGCATTCATGGCAGCCGATTCAGTGGCCGCGTGGATAGTGCCCTGCAAGGCAGTAGCACGGCGCACGATATTGTCGATGCCATAGATTGGCATATCGCCGATACGCACCAGTTCCTTGCTATTCCCCAGGCCTGCAGGACACTGCCAGTCAAGTTGATTGTCCAGTACAACAGCATTGCCCTCGCGCTCCACTTCGGCGCGCACCTCTTCCGAGGACAAGTACTCGAAACCACTCAGGTCACAGAGATTGCCGAGCACACGCAGGACCTTCCAGGCCGGACGCGTATCAGCTAGCGGCGCGCAGGCAGCGGCAAAACGCTGCCAGCGACCACTGGCATTAACGAAAGTACCGGATGTTTCTGTAAACGGCGCGGTCGGCAAAAGTACACTGGCATATTCACGCATTGCTGCACTGACAAACGGCGTCATGCAGACAACAAAGCTGGCATTATCCAGTGCGCGTCGCGCCTGCGCCGGATCAATACAGTCCTGTTCAGGCTCGACATTCAATAACACATAGGCAGACAGCTTTTCACGCATCATCTGCACGGCATTCAGGCCGCTGTAATTATTCTGACCGCCGGCATCCGTATAGGGCAGCGCCCCCGCGAGGCTGGCACCTGAACCATTGGCACCGCGGGTCAGATAACCGAAGCTGGCATCCGAGAGGCGCGCCAACAAAGCTGCCAGGGCACGCAATGTCGAGAGATTGGGCATTGCCATCGCCTGCATACCAATAATGACATTGGCATTTTCAGCAACCTTCAGCTGATCGGCCATGGCACGATGGGTATCGGTAACGTTTACGGCATCGATCAGCCCTGCCAGTCCTGCCGGTGCCGCTTCACTGGTAATCTCCAGCATCGCCTTGACGATAGCGGCAAGCTCGGCTGCGAGTCCCGCCGGGCTGATAATGATCTTTTCGGCAACCGGGTAATTCAGGTCGTAATCGACATGATTCAACAGCATCAACTGCGCACCATTGGCAACAGCCTTGCGCAGGCGATGTGAAACAATCGGCTGGTCATGGCGAATATCAGAGCCAATCAACAGTGCGGCATTGGTCGCTTCGAGGGCCTCGATACTGCAACCTAGCCCCTGCACCAATGGTAGCGCGCCATCATCGCTGAAATCCTGCTGGCCGAGACGGTGGTCAATATTCTGACTGCCCAGCCCGCGCAACAGCCGTTGGGCAAGAAAGGCCTCTTCGGTTGTGGCATTCGGCGACACCAGGCAGCCAATAGCTTCACCCTGATCACGCAGGCCGGCAACGACTTCGTCCAGCGCCGTGTTCCAGTCCGTTTCCTGCCACTCATTGCCGACCTTGAGCAGCGGTGTGGTCAGGCGCGTATCACTGTTCAGGCCTGCATAGGCGTATCGGTCGCGGTCGGATAACCAGACCTCGTTAACGGCCTCGTTTTCTGCCGGCACAACACGTACAACCTTCTTGTTATATGTGTGCACATGAATATTAGATCCCACGCAATCGTGCGCGGCGATACTGTTATGCGCGCGCATTTCCCAGGCGCGTGCCGAGAAACGTGACGGCTTGGCAGTTAGTGCACCGACCGGGCAAACATCAATGACATTACCCGACATTTCTGAATCAACGCTGTGTTCGATGTAGGTATCAATGGTAGTGCGATCACCACGATTCATGCCGCCCAGCTCACTTTCACCATTAAGCAGTTCAAGCGTACGGATGCAACGCGTGCAGTGAATACAACGTGTCATTTCGGTCGCAATCAGCGGCCCGATGTTCTTGTCAGCCACGACACGCTTGCTTTCGGTGAAACGCGAAAGACTGCCACCAAAGCCCATGGCAATATCCTGTAACTCACATTCGCCACCCTGATCACAGATAGGACAGTCCAGCGGATGGTTAATAAGCAGGAACTCCATCACGCTCCGCTGCGCCTTTTTCGCAAACTCGGAACGGGTGAGTATCTTCATACCCTCGGCCACCGGTGTGGCACAGGCCGGCAAGGGCTTCGGCACATTCTCGACTTCAACAAGACACATGCGGCAATTGGCCGCGATAGGCAGTTTCTTGTGGTAACAGAATCGGGGGATAAAAATATTTGCTTCGTCAGCAGCATGAATAATCATTGCGCCCTTACGAGCCTGCATACTGATACCATCGATCTCGATACTGACCATATCTTCGCTGCTGATTTCAGGTTTTGCGCTCATGCGGCAGCCCCCTTACCGGCAGCATCGACCATGCACTGCTTGTGAGTGATATGGTATTCAAACTCTTCCCGGAAGTGCTTGAGGAAACTCTGTACCGGCCAGGCAGCCGCCTCGCCAAAGGCGCAAATCGTATGCCCGGCGATCTGGCCGGCAGCCGATTCAAGGAGTTCCAGATCCTCCGGGCGCCCCTGACCATTTTCAATTCTTTCCAGCACGCGGTACATCCAGCCGGTACCTTCACGGCACGGCGTACACTGACCGCATGACTCCATATAATAGAAACGTGACAGGCGCATCAATGCCTTGACCATGCAGGTTGTCTCGTCCATGACGATAACCGCACCGGAACCGAGGTAGGAGCCCGCCTTCTGGATGGAATCGTAATCCATATCCACGCCCATCATGACATCTCCCGGCAACACCGGCATGGATGAACCGCCCGGGATCACGGCTTTGATCTTGTTGCCGTTGCGCATGCCACCAGCCATTTCCAGCAGTTCGCTGAACGGTGTCCCCATGGGAACCTCGAAGTTGCCCGGGTTATTGACGTGCCCCGACATACTGAACAGTTTCTCGCCGCCATTGTTAGGCCTGCCCAGGTTCAGGAACCAGTCGGCACCGTTACGGATAATCGTCGGTACCGAGGCCAGGGTTTCCGTGTTGTTGATCGTGGTCGGTTTGCCATACAGCCCAAAATTGGCCGGAAACGGCGGCTTGAAGCGCGGCTGGCCCTTCTTGCCTTCCAGCGATTCGAGCAAGGCGGTTTCTTCACCACAGATATAGGCACCGGCACCGAGGTGGCCATAGAGATCAAAACTGAAATCCGAGCCGAGGATATTCTTGCCGAGGTAACCGGCTGCATAGGCCTCTTTCAGGGCCTGCTCAAAACGCTCAAAGGGTTCGTGATGGAACTCGCCCCGCAGGTAGTTATAGCCGGCGTTGGCACCAATAGCGAAGCCACCGATGATCATGCCTTCGATGACGGCATGCGGGTTATAACGCAGGATGTCGCGGTCCTTGCAGGTACCCGGCTCGCTTTCATCCGAGTTACAGACAATGTACTTGTCGCCGGGTGCCGTGCGCGGCATGAAACTCCACTTCAGGCCGGTCGAGAAGCCGGCGCCACCGCGGCCACGCAGTGCCGAGGCCTTAACCGTGTCAATCACCTCTTCCTGGCTCATCTTGTCGACGAGAACTTTCTTCAATGCATCGTAACCGCCGGTCTTGATATAGTTCTCAAGTGTCCACGGTTCATCGTATTGCATTGTCGTGAAGCAAACCTGGTTTGCCATCAGCTTATCTCTCCAACATTTGTCGTCACTATCACGACCATTCTTGTTTTATTCCAGGCCATCCAGAATTTCGTCCAGTCTGGCCGGTGATAATTTTTCATAGTAATGGCCGTTAATCGCCATCATCGGTCCGCCGGCGCAGGCTGCCAGGCATTCTTCTTCAATCTTCAATGTGAACTTGCCATCCGCAGTCGTTTCACCCAGCTTGATACCCAGTTTATTTTCCAGGTGGCCAACAACCGTGTCGGAGCCCATCAACATGCAGGAAATATTCGTGCAGATATTAATCACGTATTTGCCGACCGGTGCACGGTTATACATTGAGTAAAACGTGGCGACTTCATAGGTCGTTACGCGCGAGATCCCCAGGTAGTCAGCAACGGCATCCATGAGCTCTGTACTCAGGTAGCCCTTGTTATGTTCCTGTGCCGCTGTCAGTGCCGGGATCACGGCAGACTGGCGCTGCTCGGCAGGAAACTTCTTTAACCAGTGCTCGATTTCCTCGCGCACCTCGGCAGACAGGATGTCGCTCACTTGTGTGTTTGTCTCGGCCATTAGCGGTCAATCTCTCCGAATACGATATCCATGGTCCCGATAACAGAAACCACGTCTGCAATCATGTGCCCTTTTACCATTTCATCCATAGCCGACAAGTGCGCAAAGCCCGGCGCACGCACCTTGACCCGGTAGGGCTTGTTAGCACCGTCAGAAATCAGGTAGACGCCAAACTCACCTTTCGGATGCTCAATGGCGGCATAGGCCTCACCGGCCGGTACGCAATAACCTTCCGTGAAAAGCTTGAAGTGGTGAATCAGGGATTCCATGTCACCCTTCATATCAGCACGTGCTGGTGGTGTCACCTTGTGATCATCCATCATGACTGGCCCGGGATTTTTACGCAGCCAGTCAACACACTGCTTGATGATACGGTTTGACTGACGCATCTCCTCGACGCGCACCAGGTAACGGTCGTAGCAGTCGCCATTACGACCGACCGGGATATCAAAATCGAGCTTGTCATAGACTTCATAGGGCTGTTTCTTGCGCAAGTCCCATTCAACGCCGGAACCACGCAGCATCGGTCCGGTAAAGCCCAGTTGCAGGGCACGTTCGGCGGACACCTCGGCAATACCGACGGTGCGCTGTTTCCAGATACGGTTGTCGGTCAACAGTGTTTCGTACTCATCCACCAGTCCAGGGAAGCGATGGGTAAAGTCTTCGATGAAATCAAGCAGGCCTCCGCTACGGGCCTCATTCATGCGGCTGACATCGGCTGCATTGTGCCACTTCGACTCGCGGTACTTCGGCATCACATCAGGCAGATCGCGGTAGACACCGCCCGGGCGGTAGTAAGTCGCATGCATACGCGCACCGGAAACGGCCTCGTAGCAATCCATCAGGTCTTCACGCTCGCGGAAGCAGTACAGGAACAGGGTCATGGCGCCGATATCGAGTGCATGCGTGCCCAGCCACATGAGGTGGTTCAGGATACGGGTGATCTCATCGAACATGACACGAATGTATTGCGCACGTTCCGGGGCCTGGATACCGAGCAGTTTCTCGATGGCCATTACATAGCCATGCTCATTACACATCATGGAGACGTAATCGAGACGATCCATGTAACCAATGCTCTGGTTGAATGGCTTGCTCTCGGCCAGCTTCTCGGTTCCGCGGTGCAACAGACCGACATGCGGGTCAGCGCGTTGCACCACCTCACCATCCAGTTCCAGCACCAGGCGCAATACGCCGTGAGCCGCTGGATGCTGCGGACCGAAGTTCAGTGTGTAATTACGAATTTCTGGCATGTCAGCTTTCCGCTACATCATTGCCTGCATCATCAACACCATGCAGATGTTCACTACGAATAACTCGCGGCACGAGCACGCGTGGTTCGATGCTTACCGGCTGGTAAACAACACGTTTCTTGTCGGCGTCATAACGCATTTCCACTTCACCTATCAGCGGGAAGTCCTTGCGGAACGGGTGACCGACAAAACCATAATCAGTAAGAATACGACGTAGATCCGGATGGCCTTCAAACATAATGCCGAACAGGTCAAAGGCTTCACGTTCAAACCAGTTGGCACCATTCCAGATCGATACCACGGAATCGACCACCGGCAGTTCACTGTCGACAAAGGTTCGAACACGTAGCCGACGATTATGTTTGTATGAAATGAGGTGGTAAACCGTTGCAAAGCGCTCGCCCCGCCATTTGGCTTCACGAGGCTCACTGTCATCGACCCCGCGACTGAAACCGGTACCACTCGCGTAGTTGGTCTCCCATTCGACCATGCCATAATCACTGTAATCCACGCCGCAAACATCGAGCAACTGGGCGAAGGCAAACCCGGGCTCATCACGTAATGCCTTACAGATGTTTATCAGCTCCTGACGCGGCACTTCCAGGGTTACTTCACCCACCGCCAGAATGACCTTTACAGATTGCTCGGCAAAACGCTCCTGCAAACGCTCAGCGAAGAGTTGCAGCGCGGATGGCGCTACTGTTTCTTCGCTTTCAGTTTCAATTTCAGTCGTGTCATCAGTCATGCAACGGACTCTTATTTGGTTATGTGCGCGCGATCGTGTTGGTGCGCTTGATCTTGTTTTGCAACTGCATGATGCCATAGATAAGGGCTTCCGCCGTCGGCGGACAACCCGGTACGTAGACATCAACCGGTACGATGCGATCACAACCACGCACTACCGAATAGGAATAATGGTAATAGCCGCCACCATTGGCGCAGGAGCCCATTGAGATCACCCAGCGTGGCTCGGCCATCTGGTCATAGACCTTGCGCAGGGCCGGCGCCATTTTGTTAACCAGGGTGCCGGCTACAATCATCACGTCTGACTGGCGCGGGCTTGGACGAAAGATGATGCCGAAACGATCCAGATCGTAACGCGCGGCAGCCGCGTGCATCATTTCCACCGCGCAACAGGCCAGGCCGAAGGTCATTGGCCACATGGAACCCGTGCGGGCCCAGTTAATCAACTTGTCGGCCGAGGTGGTGGCAAAACCCTTTTCAAATACGCCGTCTATTCCCATTCGAGAGCACCTTTCTTCCATTCATAGATAAAGCCAATGACAAGAATACCGAGAAACACCGCCATAGCCGCGAAACCGAACCAACCCAGTTGGTCCAGCACAACAGCCCAGGGGAACAGGAACGCAATCTCGAGATCGAAAATAATAAACAGGATGGCGACGAGGTAGTAGCGCACGTCGAATTTCATGCGGGAGTCTTCAAAGGCCTCGAAACCGCACTCATAAGCGGAAAGCTTTTCATCATCAGGGCGATTCGGCCCCATGACCCAGCCCAGGGCCAGCATGACAACGCCGACCGCGCTGCCGACGAGAATAAAGATTAAAACGGGCAGATAGTTCTCAAGCATGGAACTTTAACCCCTTTAATAGATCTGGACGTAAATCAAAATGATACATCAGTTATTGTTCTTATGTCTGACTACAAAACGAATGGAAGTATGGCCAGCACGGAAATTTGTGTCAAGTTTGTTAAAAACCGTTTTTTTATTTATTTTCAGGGGGTTGACACATTTTTTTATGGTCATAAAAAAACGGTATCACAAAAGTGATACCGTTTTATGAATGGTGCCGAAGGTGCCTCGAACCATCGGAGATAGTTGAGGTACTCACAATGAACCCCGCCAGCGGAGGGTCTGTGAGCCAGGACGAAAGCCGAAGCCACATCCTGCTGTTATAAATGGTGCCGAAGGCCGGACTCGAACCGGCACGGGTCTCCCCACCACCCCCTCAAGATGGCGTGTCTACCAATTCCACCACTTCGGCAAAAAGGCGGCCTATTGTAACCTCATGTTGTGCAACATGGCAGGCCTGAAATTGAAATGTTTTTACTCCGGGATATTACCAGTAGCATCAGTGTTCCCGAACTGACCATCTGTGGACTTCGGAACGGTCGGAACGTCTGTATCGACAGCCGGCACTTCCGTCTCGGGCACATCCGGTATCTGGGCGGCGGGTTGTCTTTCAGCCGGGATACTGATGTCAACGTCCTGGCTTTCCTGGACCGACTCACGTGTGAAATAAGCCAGGCTCAGGCTGGTGATAAAAAAGCCGGCGGCCAACACGGCTGTCAGGCGGGTCAGGAACGATGCCGAGCCCTGGCTACCAAATACGGTCCCCGAGGAGCCGCTGCCAAAGGCGGCACCGGCATCCGCCCCCTTGCCGTGCTGTATGAGTATGAGGGCTATCAGGCCGATGGCAAGAAGTACGTGAATAACAAGTAGAACTGTGAACATAATCCTTCAGCCTTTAAGGCGCGGCACTGCAGATCTTGAGGAAATCCTCAGCATCCAGTGAAGCACCGCCAATCAGCCCGCCATCAATATCGGGCTTGGAAAATAACTCGGTCGCGTTTGCCCCTTTGACACTGCCGCCGTAGAGGATCTGGACCTTGTCAGCGACAGCCGCGTCGTGCTCGGCAATACGGCTGCGGATGAAGGCGTGCACGTCCTGGGCCTGTTCCGGACTCGCGGTCATGCCGGTACCAATCGCCCAGACCGGCTCGTAGGCAATCACCCCGTCAGCCAGTGCGGCCACGCCTTCCAGCTCAATCACCGCATCCAGCTGGCGGGCAACCACTTCTTCAGTTATACCCTGCTCGCGCTCGGCAAGGGTCTCACCCACGCACAAAATCGGGGTCAGGCCGGCGGCACGGGCAACTGCATATTTTTGGGCCACCAGGGCATCGTCTTCACCATACAGGCTGCGACGCTCGGAATGACCAACAATCACATACTGGCAACCGAAGTCCTTGAGCATGGAGGCGGAAATCTCACCGGTAAAGGCGCCGGCGCTCTCCGTGGAGAGATTCTGGGCACCCAGACCGATTATTGTACCGGCAATCATCTGCTCGACATCCGCGAGAAAGACATAAGAAGGACAAACTACAACGGCAGACTTGGTGACATTGCCGAGACCGGCCTTGATACCGTCCAGCAACACCTTCACGCTGTCTCGAGAACCATTCATTTTCCAGTTCCCGGCTACCATAATCTGTCTTGCCATGCCTTTTTCCTCTAGGGTTTATTCGAAAGCGCGGCAAGCTTACCGGGGCAGCACTTAAAAATCAATCAGTGCGGCCATGCTAAGCGCGAAAATTTACCGTAAATGAAGGATATAGACCCCAACGCGCCTTAACCCGCCGTCGCCACCCGGGCCGTTTGTGCCGCGGCCTCGCGTACCGCCGTGGCCAGCTCCCCGGCAAGCCGGTCGACCAGTTCGGCATCCTGCCCTTCGACCATGACACGCAATAACGGCTCGGTACCCGAGGCACGCAACAGGATACGGCCGGTATCCGCAAGCTGCTCTTTCGCAGACTCCATGACGGCCTGCACTTCACTGGCCTGCGCAAGGTTAAAATCAGAATTCACGGGCACATTAAGCAGGGTCTGCGGATACTGGTGCATCCCGGCAGCGAGCTGGGCAAGACTTTTACCGGTGGTCTGCATGGCCCCCAGCACCTGCAAGGCAGCAACGGTACCGTCACCGGTGGTAGTTCGATCCAGACAAATAATATGCCCTGAACTCTCCCCACCAATGGCCCAGCCCCCCTGGCGAAGCATATCCATGACGTAACGATCGCCAACCCCGGCCCGCTTGAAGTCGATACCCTTTTCATTCAGGGCGTGCTCAAGACCGAGGTTACTCATGACAGTACCGACCACGGTGCCGTTAAGGGTACCTTCGCGCAAACGCGAGACCGCAATGATGTACAAGATTTGATCACCATCCACGAGTTCACCTTCGGCATCGACCATGATCAAGCGGTCACCGTCGCCGTCCAGAGCGATGCCGACATCTGCCTGGTTTGCCAGCACGGCGGCCTGCAGGGCCTGCGGCCTGGTCGAGCCAAAGCCCTCATTGATGTTCAGGCCGTCCGGTTCAGCACCAATGGTAATCACCTCTGCGCCCAGCTCGGCAAAGACGCTCGGTGCCACGTGATAAGTCGCGCCATGAGCACAGTCAATCACCAGCCGCATCCCCTTGAAGTTCATGCTTAACGGGATAGTGCTTTTACAAAACTCGATATAACGGCCCGAGGCATCGACCACGCGCGAAGCCTTGCCGAGTTTGGCCGAATCTACCGTGGTCATTGGTTTATCCAGCTCGGCCTCAATGGCCAACTCGACCTCATCCGGCAATTTGGTGCCATCGGCCGAGAAAAACTTGATGCCATTGTCGTAAAAGGGATTATGCGAGGCGCTGATGACAATGCCCGCGTTGGCGTGAAAGGTTCGCGTCAGGTAGGCAATCGCCGGTGTCGGCATCGGCCCCAGCAAACGGATATTGACCCCGGCGGCTGACAGGCCCGCCTCCAGCGCTGACTCGAACATGTAGCCGGAGATGCGCGTGTCTTTGCCAATCAGGACGGTGTTATTACCGCCGTTCGCCAGCACCCGGCCGGCCGCCCAGCCCAGGCGCATGATAAAGGCCGGGGTGACCGGCTCTATACCCACCCGGCCGCGTACACCGTCTGTTCCAAAATAACGTCTTGTCACTCTATATACCCTGACTATTAACCTTAGGACTATGGGGAGTATTTTAGCCTAAAACACGAGAAAAATATTGCTTAATCCGTCACATACCCGGTCTTCACTGCCATGACCGTCTTGACACAATCCACCGCGGCCCTCACATCATGGCTGCGCAGGATATGCACACCCTGCATAAGCGCGAGGGTCTGAAGTGCAATCGTGCCATACAGTCGCTGGTCTGGTTCAGCGCCCAGGATCCGCCCCAACATGGACTTGCGCGACACCCCGATCAACAGCGGCAGACCCGCCACCGTAAAGGCCGACAATTCGCGCATGAGCTGCAGGTTGTGTGCAAGGCTTTTGCCGAAACCAAACCCCGGGTCGAGGATAATCCTGTCACGCGCTATACCCGCCTGCTCACAGGCGGCAATCCGTGCCTGCAGGAAATCCTTCACCTCCAGGGTAACGTTCTCATAGGCCGGTTGCTTTTGCATGGTGCCGGGACTGCCCTGCATATGCATCAGGCATACCGGCACACCCAGGCTGGCCACCGTTTCAGTCGCACCTTCAGCACGCAAGGCATTGACGTCATTGATCAGACCCGCGCCGGCCGTAATCGCTGCGCGCATAACTGCCGGTTTGACCGTATCAATCGAAAGAGGTACATCAACTTCCTGGTGCAGCCTTTCGATAACAGGAATAACCCGGTCCAGTTCTTCATCAAGTGAAACCGCCTCGGCACCGGGACGTGTCGACTCACCACCAATATCAATAATGGCCGCACCCTCGGCACACATCTGCACGGCATGTCTGACGGCGGCATCGCCGGTATTGTGTTGCCCACCATCGGAAAACGAATCGGGCGTTACATTGAGGATGCCCATGACTTGCGGCGTACGCAGATCCAGAACGCGACCGTTACAATCAAGTTCGTTACTCATGCGCCGATTCTAAACGCTTTTGTGCCGTATATAAAACATGATGAGAAATTGATGATTGCTGGCTCATAGAAGCCTTGCAGGCTTCATTATAAGTACCCTAACCTTCGCCCCGAAGGTTCAAGGCAATTGCTGATTGATGATCAGATATGGGGTGCTCGTTCTTTTTGTCAAAAAGTTCTTCCTGACATGGGCTTTCTTACCGCAAAGCACGCTAAGAGCGCGAAGATATGAGGCTTACTTTGCGAAACTTCGCGCACTTTGCGGTAAATCCTTCAAATCATCAATCATCCATTCGCAATCATCAATCAAAAAAACGCCCCGCTATTGCGGGGCGTTTTTTAATACAGCCATGTTGGCCTAGTGCTCACTGGCGGGGTCACCGATTGGCGTATCACCCGTTTTGGCTTCCGCACCCTTGTCATTGGATGAGTCATCCGGGCTGCTGTCGCTTTTATCCGTCCAGTCTTCCGGTGGCCGTGGTACCTTGCCTTCCATGATGTCATTGATCTGACTCAGTTCAATCGTTTCATACTTAATCAGGGCCTGGGCCATGGTGTGCAGCTTGTCGATATTTTCCTTGAGCAGGGTTTCGGCACGTTCATAGTTACGGTCAATGAACTGACGAATCTCTTCATCGATGGCATGTGAAGTCTCATCAGAGACTTCCTTGTGCTTGGCCACCGAGTGACCGAGGAAGACTTCGCCTTCTTCCTCACTATAGGTTAACGGCCCGAGCTTTTGCGACAAGCCCCACTTGGTAACCATGTTACGGGCAATCTCTGTGGCCCGCTGGATATCGTTTGATGCACCGGTCGTTACCGCCTCCGGACCAAAGATAAGCTCTTCAGCAATACGCCCGCCAAACAGGGTTGATATCTGGCTCTCCAGACGGTTCTTGCTGTAGCTGTAACGATCCCCTTCCGGCAGGAACAGGGTGACACCCAAAGCGCGGCCACGCGGGATGATCGTCACCTTGTGGACGGGATCATGCTCCGGCACAAGGCGACCGATGATGGCATGCCCGGCTTCATGGTAGGCCGTGAGTTTTTTCTCCTCGTCGGTCATGACCATGGAACGACGCTCGGCGCCCATCATGATCTTGTCCTTGGCACGTTCAAAATCGTTCATGTCCACGGTGCGCTTGTTGGCGCGGGCCGCGAACAGGGCCGCTTCGTTGACGAGGTTCGCAAGATCAGCGCCCGAGAAACCCGGTGTGCCACGGGCGATGATGCGGGCATCAACGTCATCAGATATCGGCACCTTACGCATGTGGACCTTGAGGATCTGGTCCCGACCACGCACATCCGGCAGGGGCACGACGACCTGGCGGTCGAAACGACCCGGACGTAACAAGGCAGGGTCAAGTACATCAGGACGGTTGGTCGCGGCAATGACGATCACGCCCTCGTTGCCCTCAAAACCGTCCATTTCCACCAGCAGCTGGTTCAGGGTCTGTTCACGCTCATCGTGCCCGCCACCCAGACCGGCACCACGGTGTCGACCGACGGCATCGATTTCGTCAATGAAGATAATACACGGCGCCTGCTTCTTGGCCTGCTCGAACATATCGCGCACACGCGAGGCACCGACACCGACAAACATTTCAACAAAGTCAGAGCCGGAAATGGTAAAGAACGGTACCTTGGCCTCACCGGCAATCGCTCTGGCCAGCAGGGTCTTACCCGTACCCGGGTTACCGACCATGAGTACGCCACGCGGGATCTTGCCGCCCAGTTTCTGGAACTTGGACGGGTCACGCAGGAATTCCACCAGCTCGGAGACCTCATCCTTGGCCTCTTCGACCCCGGCAACATCATTAAAGGTAACCTTGATCTGATCTTCGCCGAGCATACGCGCACGGCTCTTGCCGAACGACATGGCACCGCGGCCACCGCCGCCGCCCTGCATCTGGCGCATAAAGAAGATCCAGACCCCAATCAGTAACAGGATGGGTAACAGGCTAAAGAACAGCTCGGTCAAAAAGCCCGGGCGTTCCGGCTCCTTGCCATTGACGATCACGCCGTTTTTCATCAAGTCGCCGATCAAGACCTGGTTCTCGGTCTCCGGACTGTAGGTCGTGAACTCGCTGCCATCCTGGTAGGCACCGCGAATATTCCGGCCCTGGATGGTCACGCTCTGGACACGCTGGCCCTTTACGTCGGAATAGAACTGCGAATAACTGACCTCCTTCGAGATAGCGTTCGGTGCCTGGAAGTTACTGAAGACGGCCACGAGAATCGTACCTATGACCACCCACAGAATGAGTGTTTTTCCCATATCACCCAATGTCTTAATCCTATTGTTTCGGTCCGAAACTGAACCTTATTTAAAGATAGTTTACCCCGCCAAATAAGCGGTGCAAGTTAAATCATGTTACGCCATTGAATCCGCGTCCGACCAGGTAGACCTCGCGTGAGCGCGGCCGCGAGGCTTTCGGTTTGCGCGACTGTACTTTTGTAAATGCCGCGCGCAGAGTGCGCAAATATTCATCAAAGCCTTCACCTTGAAACACCTTGACCAGTATATCGCCACCTTCGCGAAGAATCTTATTCGCCAAATCAAGCGTTAGTTCGGCCAAATACATGGCGCGAGGCTGATCCACACCGGACATACCACTCATATTGGGGGCCATATCCGACATTACAAGGTCTGCTTTCTGGCCGTTCAGGGTGAGCAGGAGTCGATTCAGCACCTCTTCCTCACGAAAATCACCCTCGATAATCTCCACATTAGCAAGCGAGGACATTGGCAGAATATCCAGCGCAATCACCCGGCCATGCTTGCCGACGAGGTTGGCCGCGAGCTGTGACCAGCCACCGGGGGCCGCACCGAGGTCAACGACTGTCATGCCGGGCTTGATGAGGCGGTCTTTTTCCTGAATTTCCAACAACTTGTAGATGGCGCGCGAACGATAGCCCTCTTTCTGGGCCATTTTCACGTATTCGTCATCAAAATGCTCTTTTAACCAGCGGCCACTGCTTTTACTGCGCGCCATATCTCTATCCTGTGGAAGGCGCTATACTCTGCGCCCTGTTTTTGCTCACCCGGACCCGTATTGTATGTCACTTTCCAACCAACAGATACGCCACCTGCGTGGCCTCGCTCATTCCCTGAAGGTCATCGTCAGTCTCGGTGCCAAGGGCCTGACTGATAGCGTACTCGATGAGATCGATAACGCCCTGTCACGGCATGAGTTGCTGAAGATCCGGGTCAATGTCGGTGATCGTGAAGAACGCGACGCGATCATCGAACAGATTATCGAGCGCACCGATGCCGAGCTGATCCAGCGCATAGGCCATATCGCCACCCTGTTTCGGCAGAACCCGGACAAGCCACGTATTGATCCGGGCAAGCGCTAAGGCTTGCTGAACGCAGTTTGGGTAAAGCCTCGTTTAACAGGCCACTCACTGATAACCGCACGTTTTTTCACATAAACAAGCACCACTTGCTGGTGCGACAATTTGACGCATTCTCCATCCCGCCCCTCGTAAATATACTGGCCCTGTTCCACTAATCCACGCCTTGATGCAGGACCGCATGGCATAAAGACAATACGAATACAGGCATGTTTACGCCCAGGGGTAAGAAATGAAATTCAGATACAGTTGCACGGCAGCCATCGTGCTTGGTGCATTGACGGGCAATCTTGCCAATGCAGAAGAGCTCCTTGAGACGGTAACCGTTACCGGGACCACAACACCCGCGACCCGTTTTATCGACACTGATCAGTCTGCCAGCCGGGAATCAGCCGACCTGCTGCGTGATATCCCGGGTGTATCCGGTTCACGCATGGGCGGTCACGGTACCGATCCTGTTATCCGTGGTCTCAGCCAGACTCGCCTCAATATCCTGCTCGATGGTGCCTATGTGCATGGCGGCTGCCCGAACCGCATGGATCCCCCGACAGCCTATGCCCCACCTTCCAGCTACGAAGACATCACCGTCATCAAGGGTGTACAAAGCCTCGAATTCGGTGGCGGCGGGCCAGGTGGCACGATTCTCTTTGAACGTCATACAGAACCCTTTAGTGACAATGAGAATATGCGAGCACGTCTTGAGGCCGGTTACCGCGGCAATGGTGATGGCCGGGATGTCGCCGCCGACATTGCCGCTGGTAATGAAAGTGCCTATGTCCGCTTATTAGGCTCTCGCATGAAATCGAACAATTACGAGGACGGTGATGGAAACGAAGTTCGTTCGGCTTACAAGGAAACCTCGGCCACCGCCCTGTTCGGCTATACCCCGAACGATAACACCCTGCTGGAACTGAGCATCGAACGTCAGGAAACACGCGATCTGCTGTTCGCCGGTGCCGGCATGGATTCACCACTGGCAGACAACGACACCTACCGCCTGAAATTCAAGACCTCTGCACCGGGCGGTCCACTGAGCAGCTTGCGTGCCGAGCTATACCGTTCCGAGGTCGAGCATGTCATGGACAACTATACCTTGCGGACTGCAGCAAACCCGATGATGTTAATGCGTGCACCGTCTACATCGGATACCACCGGTGGACGCCTGGTCACCGAAATGGATTCCAGGATCGGTGAGTGGAAACTGGGCATCGATTTTCAGAACAATGACCGCGATGCCACACGTACGAATGACGCCAACGACATGCTTAACTCGGTTCTGTGGCCCGGTGCGAGCATCGATCAACGCGGCCTGTTTGCCGAACTCACGCATGAACTCAGCAAAGACAATCGCGTGATTGTCGGCGGCCGTTATGATCATGTCCGTTCCGATGCGAGCAAGGCGGATCTTGTTCCGGACATGCCGAAATTGAGCCCGAATGCGCTATATGCCATCTACTACAACGGCGCCCAGGCCGAGAAGCGTACGGAACATAACCTGGGTGGTTTGTTGCGCCTGGAACACGACCTCAGCAATGGCCTTGGTATGATCTACGCCGGTCTTTCCCGCACGGTGCGAACCGCCGATGCCAGCGAAAGGTTTCTCGCCTCGAACAGCATGCAACCCAGCGGTCGCTGGGTAGGCAACCCGGACATCGATCCGGAAAAACATCATCAACTTGAAGTGGGCATGCAGTTACAGCGTAATGCCTGGGACCTGTCTGCCTCGGCCTACTACAACGATGTCGATGACTATATCCTCCGCGACCGCTTCCACCAGGCCGGCAACAACGCCACAATCTACCGCAATGTCGATGCGACCCTGTACGGTGCCGAAGTCAATGTCGGTTATCGCTGGACGACGAACTGGCGTAGTGATGTCGGCGTCGCTTATGTGCATGCAGATAATGATACCGATAACCGACCGGTTGCCCAGACCCCGCCACTCGAAGGCATCGCCAGCCTCGAGTACATAGGTGGTAACTGGGATGCTGGCGTACGTGTCCGCGCCGCCGCCAAACAGACACGCGTTGATGCTGACCCGTTAACCGGCAGCGGCCTGGACGTCGGCAAGACACCGGGCTGGACGGTCGTGGATATTTATGGCCGTTACGATGTCAGTCATAGCGTCGCGGTCAACTTCGGCATCGACAACCTGTTCGACAAGGCCTATGCCCAGCACCTTAACCGTTCCAGTGCCTTTGACCCGTTACAGGTACAGGTCAATGAACCAGGCACAAGTGCCTGGGTAAAACTGAGCGCAACATTCTAGGCACATGCTGCCAACGTTGTTGATAAATTAATAATGGAATTCACTGCTGTCCCGTTAATTCCCTCTCCCTTCGGGAGAGGGTTAGGGTGAGGGGATTTAGATTCGATAACACCTTG
>NZ_JAVVES010000030.1:0-29621 GCF_032250955.1 Sulfuriflexus sp.
CGACTGAAATCGCCTTATATCACGCGCTTGGAGCGCTACCTGCCCCGAAAACTACCCATGAATTTTTCTGACGAGGCCTGATTATTTACTGGGTCGCCGAGATCATCATTGGTCTGGTGATTCTGTTTCAGTTCTTCTCGGTACTGTTCACCGGCGAACGGAACGAAAAGCTGTTAGGCCTTGGGCAAAGTCTGAGCACCTTCATTTATCAGATCATGGTTTACCTGACATTTAACAGCGAGGCGCGCCCTTATCCCGTTGCTGACTGGCCAACGGGTACACCATCCGAAAATATACTGGCAGAGCCCGTAGAAGAAGAACCGGCAGAACAGGCTCCTGCAGAGAGCAGTGATAAAGACAGCAAAGACAGCGACGAAAAATCCTCATAAAGCATATGCGGGCTGGATATTCAGCCCGCAATCACACCAGTTTTACCGCCCCGGTGTCTGGATTATAATTCGTCGTGTATTAATAGATTGAGTTAGCCCGGCAGTATGACCACTGAGCAACAAAAAAATATTTCCCGCCAGCGGGACACCCTGACGGTCATGCTCAAGGAACCGCTACGTGAATTAGCCAGGCAGTGCAGCAAGGTCTTCCCGGATCGCAAGCTTCTTGACCAGCTACTCAAGGCCGCCCTGGTTGATCTACCGTATATCAAGTTTATCTACGTCATGAATACACATGCCATCCAGATCTCTGACAATGTCAGCCACGACGGCATACTAACCGAGCATTTTGGCCGGGATCGTTCCGTCAGGCCCTATATCCAGACACTGCCGGCCGATGCTGACTTTTTCCTTTCCGATGCCTATATCAGTCTGCGCGCCAAGCGTCCTTCCATAACCGCCATTCAGGCCATTCACTATGAAGAGACTGGCAACCTGCTTGGCTATATCGGTGTAGATGCTGATACCCGGGATCTGCCCCTGGCCCGTGAGCTGGTTGATGAGCCGCAGACATGGCACCAGATCAAGGGTGACCCCGCCATCCGTGCCGGCCTCTTTGCGCAACACCGTGAAGAAAGCCTGATTGACAAGCATTCGGAAGAGGTCATCGCTATCATGGAAGAATTGATTGTCGATCACGGTATTTTCCACGGCAAGATCCATTTCTCAAACAGCCGCTCGACTATCTGGCTGGTCGATGACCCCTACCGCTACCGCCTGCTGGATTTTGAAGCCATGACCGACCCGGACATAGTGCTGACTTACCCGCGCCGTGAGTACCCGGAAAACGCCGTTGTGCCGGCCGGCATGATACGACCCCTGCTCGAGTTATTCCGGAAATTGCGCATTATGGATGACGTCCTTTACCTTCGCTCTGGCTCGATCAATATCTTCAATGGCATGATTGGCCTGACATTCTCATGCGACGGCACGCATTACCTGCCCTATAACGAGTTTATCAAGAAAGGCATTGATTTCTGGCCAGGTAGTCAGTCCCGGACGGCTTCAGAAACGGAAAGCACTGGATAGACAGGCAACACCATGCATAGTGCAGGACTGCATAGTCCTTGCCTAGTCCAGCACAAAACATTCGCTATAGTCACCATACTGACTCTCGTGTTCAAGCCAGTCAGAACAGGAATCAACGGCATCCTCCAGGCTGTTAAACGTGGCAATCGTCTGGCCGATATCTGACAGTAACAGCACCGTATTGTCCGGGCGTTCCTTGATATAGAAGTTCATCCCATATCTCCTTTCTTTGCTCTGTTCATTTCTCTCATGGCTGTAGTCTGCTAGCCGGATATGTCAGCACCATGACGGTAAGATGACACTTGCATGTAACCCAAGTTTCCGCCCCCGCATCCCATTGCAAAACAGGAACAACTACCCATGTTGACCAAAAAAGCCGCTCTGCCATGAGCTTTTCCCTCACCCTGACACATGGCATACTCAAACGATGCTCATCCCGTATGACCAACTCTCCCCGGCCACCCTGGCAGCCCTGATCGAGGAATTCATAAGCCGCGAGGGCACTGACTACGGTGACCATGAAATTTCTTTAGAAACAAAGAGTTCTCAAATCCATCAGCAACTATGTGAAGGCCGTATCGTGATCAGTTATGACGAGCACGAGGAAACCTGCACCCTGATCCCCCACTGGCAAGCCATGGAACACGGTCTGGAATAAACCGGGGATACGTGTTATTACTCCTTTTTCGTATACTAAAAACAACGTTAATCTGTCAAAGAATGGATATGGAGGGACCGGGAATGGAAATCTTTGTGGGCAACCTCTCGGCGAACGTCACCGAGAAGGAATTACAGCGCTTCTTTAAAGGTTATGACAAACAAGCATCTTTCAAGGTGATCAAATTAATCGGCAATAATGTCGCCCTGTATTATGGCCTGGCCAACATCGCACCGGATAAGCTGGCTTTGAAAGCCATTCGCAAGCTGAATAATAAGAGTCTGGCCGGACGACGGGTAGCTCTGCACGAATTTCAGTACCGTGCCGGCAATAATGAGCGTCGCGCCCTGAACTGGCGTAATGTAACCTGGCAAAAAGTCGAACGTCGTCTTAACGAGCGTCGCCAGAAGCAGAAAAAGAGCAGTCAGCATGAACCGGTATACACCGCCTACGAGAATCTGGCCTCGAGAGGCTTTTGAAAACACGGCATATCATCGGTTTCCACACTGACGAGCAGCATGATTGGGTAGCCGTGCTCAGCTGTGGCCACACCCGGCATGTTCGTCACCGGCCGCCCTGGCAACAACGCCCCTGGGTAACCACCGAGCAGGGTCGCCTCGCCTGCAAGGGCATGCCCTTGCAATGCAAGAAATGCCTCGATAAACAGGAGCCTGTCGGGTTATAGTATGAATTTGCCGCCTCCCACTCCCTCGCTTCAATCCCCCTGAATCCAACAGGCTCCTAAGGAAACAGGTTTTTTACGTTGGTAACCGGTATCCGGAAGTGCTCCGGGTAGCTCACCTTTATGAAATACAGGCCATCGGGCGATGCTGTCACCCCACCGAGGGTACGGTCACGATGCTCCAGGACCTCGGCCGACCAGGCAACCGGTTTTTCACCTGCCCCGATCGCCATCAGGACGCCGGCAATGTTTCTCACCATATGATGCAGGAACGCGTTGGCCTCGATATCAATAAAGATAAAGTCGCCGGAGCGTATCACCTCCAGCCGGGATACAGTGCGAACCGGGCTTTTTGCCTGGCACTGCATGGCACGATAGGAGGAAAAATCATGCTCACCGATCAGGCAAGCCGCGGCCTGTTGCATAAGCTGTTCATCAAGAGAACGGTAATCCCAGCTAACCAGTTTGTTGAGAACGGCTGGTCGAATCGGACGACCGCAGATGACGTAACGGTAAGATCGCTCAAGTGCCGAGAAACGGGCGTGAAAGTCGCTTGCCACCGGCATTGCCCAGTTAACACTGATATCTTTAGGCAATTTGGTATTCGCACCCAGCACCCAGGCCCGCTCATCCCGTTCGGCGTGGGTCTCAAAATGCACTACCTGGCCGGCCGCGTGCACACCGGTATCCGTACGGCCCGCGCAGACTACCTTGACCGGTTCATTCGCAACATAGGACAGGGCCTTCTCCAGCACCGCCTGTACGCCAAGACCATGCTTCTGCCTTTGCCAACCGTTGTAGGCTGAACCATTGTATTCAATGCCAAGTGCAATCTTTTTCATTTCAGTCATTCAATATCTCAAAAGATAGAGCGCGGTTCCCAGCACCAGGGGTATGAGCCATTGCCACGGTGAAGGGGAACTTGTTTCGTCCAGAGTTATCTCCACCATCTGCTCCTGGCTGGCACTGTTTTCTACGCGGAGCAGTGCACCGGCAATTACCGCGCTGGCCTTGTTCAACAAACCTGCCTGCTGTTTCTTCTCCTGGAGTAATTCGCGCACTGTCGTTTCTGATTGCAATACTCTGTCGAGGGTTAGCACCAGCAAGAGCGCAAACCGCTGACTATCCAGGCCGACTTTCCGCAACGGGAGGGTCAGCCAGACGATTGCGGCAACCAGTTTATCCTTTTCCATTGTTTGCAGCAGCCCCGCGACCACGCTGACGATGGCAATCAGAACCGACACCCGCAAGGCCCCCGCCTGCAGGCCCTCTATTGTGGGTAGATAGGAGGCGTTAAGCATGGGTAATGCCGGCACGCTCTGCCCCGGGGTAAACCAGCCATAGACAATAAAGATGGAAAGATATAACCACTTGAGCCGCCCCAGCATTTTCAGGGCGGGTAGCAACAAGGCCTTATCCTTGCTCATCAGCAGACCCATGCTGATAACCAGCACCAGTAACACTTCACCCCAGGCCGGTGTCGCCAGAAAGACAATCGCCACAATGGCACTAAAAACCCTGATGACTGGATGCATGAGTTGATGCTTTCCCGGTTCCCAAACGCAAACAGCCGACGCAGGTCTGCGTCGGCTGTGCGTGGAACAACGATTCATTACAATTCGTTAATAAGGCCCTGTGCTTCGGCTTTCTGCCCGTCATTGCCTTCGTTAAGTACTTCATCAAGGATTGAGCGTGCACCATCCGGGTCGCCCATATCAATATACGCCTTGGCGAGATCAAGCTTGGTGGCGACCTCATCAAGCCCCAGTATTTCATCCTCTTCCGCCGGTGCCTCTTCGGTTTCATCCGACATGGCCATATCCAGCTCGGCAGCATCAAACTCGGTAACGGGAGCTTCGTCCTTCGCTACAACCTCATCTGTGTCTTCTTCGAAGGCACTCAGGTCAAAGTCACCCGGTCCGTTGGAGGTGTCCGTTTCTTCCCCCGCTTCCGGCATATCGAAGTCGAGTGAGAGGTCATCCTCATCGCTTCCGCCGGCCAGCCCGGATTCAGCATCGACTTCATCAAGAGCCGACATATCCAGATCGAATTCACCAGCAGGTTCTTCGATTTCCTGAATATCCAGGGTTGAAGTCTCTTCTGTTACGGCTGTATTAAAATCTGTCTCGAGGTCATCCAGTTCGGCAAGATCCTGCAGATCCGAGAAGTCATCCTCAGCGTCCAGGTTACTGTTATCCCGGAACAGGTCATTATCGGGAAATAATTCGCGACCCATCTCAGCGGCCTTGCCCCACAAGGCTGCATTCTGATCACCCTTGGCAGCATTAACTTCAGATGCCAGCGCCAGGAAGGCATCACTGTTCTTCGCGGAATAATAAACTTCCATAAGCTTGAGCTTGAGATCGAGACGATCCGGCTCTTGCTCGATAGCACTGGTCAGTAACTCTTCGGCCTGCTGATGCTTGTTATAGGCGATATAAACATCGGCCTCGGATAAGGGATCAACCTCGCCGATTTCAGATTCAATCGCTCCGCTCATGGCGCTTGGTGCGAAGTCACTCAGTAACGAGGTTTCTTCGGTTACGCTGCTCTCGGTACCGGCAGTCGCTGGCCTGCCGGTAAGGATGCTTTCCGGGAACTGCGCAGCGGCCATACGGCGGCGTTGAACCAACCAGATCATCGCAAGCAGGCCAATAACAACGACGACGAGCACGCCGATAACAGCAACGTTGTTCAGCATTTCCTTAACAAAACCAAAAACCCCTTCATTGGCAGCAGGCGCGACCGGAGTGGCGACCCTCGCCTCTGGTTTCGCGGTAACCGGCTTCGGTGCCGGAATTTCGGCCTGGACAATGTCGTCCAGGGCAAACCGGTTTGCTGATTTATTGCCAGTGGGTTTGGTGGCCGCAGGCGTCGTCTTCACCTCCGGTTCGACGGCAACAGGAGCCGGCTCGGCTGGTGTAACAGCCTGCTCACCAAGCTTGCCCTGCAGTTCAGCAAGGGATTCTTCCTTCAGGGTAAGCAGGCGTTCCATCGACTCAAGCTGATCTTGCAAGGCACCAAGACGCCCCTTCAGATCAGCGTTTTCCAGCTCCTTGGAAGCAAGCTGCTCATTGTACAAAGCCAGCTGCTCGCTGCTGTTATCTTCGCCGCCGGCTCCCTGTGCGGAACTGGATGCATCCGTCTGTCTGGGGGTAACCAGTTTGACGCCTGAATCTGCACTCACTGCTGCGCCGGCCTGCTCCACCTGGCTGGCTTCACCCTGGGTACCGGTTGGCGTTTCGCCACGACTTATCGTTTCGCGAGCGTTTCGCCAGAGTTCATTCTGTTCGCGCGTCTGCCGGATCGCCTCGGCACTATTGATGGCCTCAAGCATGTCGCGCTCAGGCACTCGCAGGATAAAGCCTGATTTCAACCCGTTGATATTTCCGTCGATAAAGGCCTGCGGGTTACTGCGTAACAGCGCCATCATCATCTGCTCTGTCGTGATGCTGCTGTCCGGGCGCAGGCTGGCGGCAATCGACCATAAGGTATCATTCTTCCTGACCTTATACTTCTCATCACTCGTCGCCATCGAGGCACGCGCAGCTACTGTGGCGCTCTCTCCGCCCAGTTCGATACGGGGGAACAATTCACCACTATTGTCAGTAATTGCTGCACTTGTACCTGATGCTGATGCTGGTGCCATCGTCCGGGGGGCTGGTGTGGCCCTCGTCGATGAGGCAGGAGCCCGCGTGACAGGTACCTGCACCGGTGCAGCCTTGCGCTGGGCAAACACGGGCGGGTCAAGCAACATCGTATATTCACGTATTAAACGACCGCCTGACCAGTCAACCTCAACAAGGAAATCCAGGAAAGGTTCCTTGACGGGTTTCGTCGAGGTCACCCTGATCGACGCCGAACCATCCTTGTTATCGACAACCCTGAACTTCAGATCGCTGAGTACCAGTGGACGATCGATGCCGGCATTGGCAAAGTCTTTTAATGTGCCCAGTGTTACGCGGATATTATCTGCCTCACCGGGTCGCAGTGAGAACAGTTTAATCTCTGCATCCAGTGGTTGGTTGAGTGCCGAATTGACCTTGATGTCACCAACACCCAATGTATAAGCAATGTTTGATGACAACAGGCAGATGAGTGTTACAAAAAAGATTTTGAGTTTGCGCAACGTCCTAACTCCATTCTGTTTTTTTATATCTTTGCCAGGCTGCGAAGTGGCTATAGCACCAGCTCCCCTGCGGCCACCCCTTATTGACGGGCTGTTTTATGTTATCAGGTCGGAGGCGAAAGCCCCCTTATAATAGTTATGTAACTATACATTATAGCCAAGCTTTTACAAACATTTCAGTCATTTGGCGCGATTTTTACGAAAGTCTATGAAGACTACGCCTTAGCTGCGTATAAAACCTTGAATAAGGTCAAATTTTGAGAAATTTTAGCCTGTGCAAGGCCTGGTGGACAGGGAATCGTTTATTTACCCGCTAGCCGGGCGCTTGTTCTTTTATATCTTGTTGATTAGAAAATAAAAACAGCTTCCCTGGCAAGAAAGCGGCAGTCTGAGTGGATCCCGGCCTACACCGCGGAATAACGAGCTATGTACTGGATTCCGGCCTGCGCCGGGATGACGAACTGTTCTGGATCCCGACCTGTGCCGGAATGACAAACTGTTCTGGATCCCGGCCTGCGCCGGGATGAGAGTGGCTCCCTGGCTTGGGCAAGTGCTGCCATTCTCTTCCCGACGTCGCTTTTGCAAACCGCGCAGGCCCCGTAAAAATTACTTTTCGAGCAAGATCCTCAGCATGCGGCGCAGCGGCTCAGCGGCCCCCCATAGCAGCTGGTCACCCACGGTGAAGGCTGACAGGTAATCATTGCCCATGGTCAGCTTGCGCAGACGACCAACAGGCACCGTCAGGGTACCGGTCACGGCGGACGGGGTCAGCTCTTTCATGGTGATATCGCGGTCGTTTGGCACGACCTTTACCCAGTCATTAGCCTCAGCGAGGATGCCGTGGATCTCGTCCAGCGGCACATCCTTGTTCATTTTGATGGTCATGGCCTGACTGTGACAGCGCATGGCGCCGATGCGCACACAGATGCCGTCGATCGGGGTCGGCTTGCCGGTGGTGCCGAGGATCTTGTTGCTTTCCACCTCGGCCTTCCATTCTTCACGGGTCTGGCCGCTTTCCAGCTGCGAATCCAGCCACGGGATCAGGCTACCGGCGAGCGGTACGCCCCACTGCTCGGTGGGGTAGGCATCGCTGCGCATGAAACTGGTGACCTGGCGATCGATATCAAGAATCGCCGAGGCCGGATCATCGACCAGTGGCTTGACGTCAGCATAGATGGCACCCATCTGCTTGATAAGCTCGCGCATATTCTGCGCCCCGGCACCGGAAGCCGCCTGGTAGGTCATCGGCGAAATCCACTCGACCAGGCCCTGCTTGAACAGGCCACCGATCGCCATCAGCATCAGGCTCACGGTGCAATTGCCGCCGACAAAGGTCTTATTACCTTTGACCAGGGCAGCCTTGATGACGTCGAGGTTAACGGGGTCAAGGACAATCACACTCTCTTCTGCCATGCGCAGGGTAGAGGCAGCGTCGATCCAGTAGCCCTGCCAACCGGCCTTGCGCAACGCCGGGTAAACCGCCTCGGTGTAGCCACCACCCTGACAGGAAATGATGGCATCCATGGCTTTCAATTCGTCCAGGTCCTTTGCATCCTTCAGCGGCGGCACATCCTTACCGATAGCCGGGCCAGCCTGACCTGCCTGTGAGGTCGTAAAAAAAACCGGGTCAATCAGGTCAAAATCATTCTCCTCACGCATTCTCTGCATGAGTACTGAACCAACCATCCCTCGCCAACCAACTAGACCTACACGCATTGCTGTTCTCCTGAATCGTAATCTTTATAAAATTATCTGGCTTCACGCAGCACGGCAACCACGGCATCGCCCATTTCCGCCGTACCCACTGCCTGCATACCTTCTGACCAGATATCCGTTGTGCGGATGCCCTTGTCGAGAACGGTGCCGACCGCGTCCTCGATACGCTGTGCGTCATCCGCCCTGTTAAAGGTGTAACGCAGCATCATGGCCACCGAAAGAATGGTTGCCAGCGGGTTGGCCTTGTTCTGACCGGCAATATCCGGTGCCGAGCCGTGAATCGGTTCATACATGCCCTTACCATTTGCATCCAGCGAGGCCGAGGGCAGCATGCCGATGGAGCCGGTCAGCATGGCCGCGCAGTCAGAGAGGATGTCACCGAACATATTGGTTGTGACCATGACATCAAATTGCTTCGGCGCGCGTACGAGTTGCATGGCGGCGTTATCCACATACATGTGGCTGAGTTCCACATCCGGATAATCCTTCGCGACACTTTCCATGACGTCACGCCACATCTCGGTACACTCAAGCACATTAGCCTTGTCCACTGAGCAAACCCGGCGGTCACGTTTCATGGCAATGTCAAAGGCGACCCGCCCGATACGATCCACTTCTGATTCGGAATACACGAGCGTATTATACCCCTGACGCTGGCCATCATCGAGAGTGCGAATACCACGTGGCTGACCGAAGTAAATACCACCGGTCAGTTCACGTACAATCATGAGGTCAAGACCGGAGACGACTTCCGGCTTCAGCGTCGAGGCGTCGGCCAGTTGCGGGTAAAGGATGGCCGGGCGCAGGTTGGCAAACAGTTCCAGCTCGGCACGCAGACCGAGCAGCCCCTTCTCCGGACGCACCGCGATATCCAGTGACTCCCACTTGTAGCCACCGACGGCACCAAGCATGACCGCATCGGCAGCCTTTGCCAATTGCAGGGTTTCATCCGGCAGCGGTTTACCGTGTGCATCATAGCCGGCACCGCCAACAAGCCCCTGTTCGGTCTCTACATCAAGCCCAAAGTCGCTACGCAGGCAGTCCAGCACCTTCTCGGCCTCGGCCATGATCTCAATACCAATCCCGTCACCGGGTAACACTGCAATTTTCATCGTCATAAGAATAACCTGTATTCAAAATAATAAACGCAAAGCACGCAAAGTAAATTATAAAAGTACTACAAAAAAACAATTTCAATGAACTGCATATAGTTTCAATAACTATTTTTACAGAAGACTTCGCGTTCTTGGCGGCTCCGCGATCTCCGCGTTACTAACTCTTCATCCTAAAAAAGCCAGGGCGCTTCCTGTTTGCGACGTTCTTCATATGCCTTGATATCGTCAGTATGCTGCAGGGTCAGGCCGATATCATCCAGACCATTCAGCAGGCAGTGTTTGCGGAAGGCATCGACTTCAAAGGCAATACTCTCACCTGCCGGCGTAGTCACGGTTTGTGCCTCAAGGTCTACCTTAAGGCAGTAGCCTTCGGTCGCCTCAACTTCCCTGAATAACTTGTCGACAACCTGTTCATCAAGGACGATAGGCAGAATGCCGTTCTTGAAACAGTTATTGAAAAAGATGTCGGCATAGCTAGGTGCAATGACGACGCGAAAACCATAATCGAGCAAGGCCCATGGTGCATGTTCACGCGATGAGCCACAACCAAAGTTTTTACGCGCCAACAGGATCTCTGCGCCCTGGTAACGCGGCTTGTTCAATACAAAGTCTTCATTGATCGGGCGCTGGCTGTTATCCATTCCCGGTTCACCAGTATCCAGGTAACGCCAGTCATCGAACAGGTTAACGCCGAAACCGCTGCGCTTGATCGATTTCAGAAACTGCTTGGGGATAATCGCGTCGGTATCGACGTTGGCACGATCCAGCGGCAAAACCAGACCATTCAATTGCGTAAACTTATCCATGTTCATGCCACCTCGCTCAGCTTACGTACATCGGTAAAGTGTCCCGTGACGGCAGCCGCCGCGGCCATTGCCGGGCTCACCAGGTGCGTGCGTCCGCCCCGGCCCTGACGACCCTCAAAGTTGCGGTTCGAGGTTGAGGCACAACGCTCACCCTCTTCCAGGCGATCGGCGTTCATGGCCAGGCACATGGAACAACCGGGCTCACGCCACTCAAAACCGGCCGCGACAAAGATCTTGTCCAGCCCTTCCGCCTCAGCCTGTTCCTTGACGAGGCCTGAGCCCGGCACCACCATCGCCAGCTTGACGTTCGCTGCCACCTTGCGCCCTTTTGCGACTTCGGCCGCGGCACGCAGGTCCTCGATGCGGGAATTGGTGCAGGAACCGATGAAGACCTTATCAACCGCTATCTCATTTATCGGGGTGTTGGCCGTCAACCCCATATACTCGAGCGCGCGTTGCATACCTTCACGCTTCACAGGATCACTCTCATTGACCGGATCGGGAACCGCGGCATCAATCGGCACCACCATCTCTGGGGAAGTGCCCCAGGTGACCTGCGGGCGAATGCTTGCGGCATCAAGATGTACGACGCGATCGAACCCGGCATCAGCATCACTATGCAGTTCACGCCAACTGGCCACGGCCTGTGGCCACTGTTCGCTAGTCGGTGCAAACGGGCGGCCCTTGATATAGTCAATCGTCGTATCATCCACCGCCACCATGCCGGCGCGTGCCCCGGCCTCGATGGCCATATTACAGACGGTCATGCGACCTTCCATGGAGAGGGCCTGGATAGCCTCACCACCGAATTCGATGGCGTAACCGGTGCCGCCGGCGGTGCCTATCTCGCCAATAATGGCGAGGACGATATCCTTCGCGGTGACACCGGGACCTACCTGGCCATCGACACTCACCAGCATACTCCTGGACTTTTTCTGCAACAGGCATTGCGTGGCCATAACATGTTCGACTTCCGAGGTGCCGATACCAAAGGCCAGCGCGCCGAAGGCACCGTGTGTCGAGGTGTGTGAGTCGCCACAGACCACGGTCATGCCGGGCAAGGTTGCGCCCTGCTCCGGTCCGATAACATGCACAATCCCCTGACGGTGATCGCTCATGTCAAACTCGGTGATCCCGAAGTCGCTGCAATTTGAACCCAGCGTCTCTACCTGCAGGCGCGAGACCGGATCGGTGATGCCGGCACGCCGATCGGTTGTCGGCACATTGTGATCCGGCGTGGCCAGGATCGAGTCCCTGCGCCATACCTGGCGCCCCGCCAGGCGCAGGCCCTCGAAGGCCTGTGGCGAGGTCACTTCATGGACGAGATGACGGTCTATATAGTGTAAGGCCGTGCCGTCATCGTCGATGCGCACCACATGACTGTCCCAGAGTTTGTCGTAAAGTGTTTTGCCTGCCATTGCTTGTCTCCGTTTCAAGGCCTGTAGGGTACGCCCGCAAAAAGCATTACTCAAATTCATATTTATTATACTTTTCATTCCAATTGGTTATACTTCTGGTATGGATATCACCAGCCTGCAGGTCTTTATCAATGTCGCTGAGCACCGCTCCTTTTCGCTTGCCGCCGAGTCCATGCATGTCACCCAGCCGGCGATAAGCAAGCGCATCGCTAGCCTCGAGGCGGAACTCAACACCCGCCTGTTCGACCGCATTGGCCGGCAGACCCTGCTCACCGAGGCCGGTCAGGCCCTGCTGCCCCGTGCCCGGCGCATCCTTGCCGAGGTGCAGGACAGTCGTCGGGTCATCAGCAACCTGGCCGGCGAGGTTGGTGGCCGCCTCAGTATCGGCACGAGTCACCATATCGGCCTCCACCGCCTGCCGGAGGTATTGCGCGCCTTCAACCAGCGTTATGCGAATGTGGAACTGGACCTGCACTTTATGGATTCAGAAGAGGCCTGCGAGGCGGTATTACACGGTGATCTCGAACTTGCTATCGTTACCCTGCCCTTGATACCTCCGCCGAGTCTTGCCTGCACGCCGGTGTGGCACGATAAGCTACGGGTCGTCGTTGGTCCGGATCACCCCTTGCATACCAGGCGCAGTGTTGAACTGGTGGCGCTGGCCGGCTATCCGGCGATCCTGCCGGCACACGGTACCTTTACCCGGGAGGTGATCGAAGACGCCTTCCGACCCTATGACATTGAGCCGCAGTTACGGCTCTCGACGAATTACCTGGAAACAATCAAGATGATGGTTTCGATCGGCCTCGGCTGGAGCATTCTGCCGGCAAGCATGATCGACGAGGAAGTGCATGCCTTAAACGTGCCAGGACTCAAACTGCAACGTGAACTCGGGGTCGCAAGACATACCGAGCGCACCTTGTCGAATGCGGCCGAGGCCATGCTCAAGCTGCTACCAGCGGCTCCCGTATAAAACGCCAGCTAATCACTATAGCCAGTGCCGCCAGTAGAGCGGCGATATTATAGGTCATGCCCGGACCCAGGCTGGTCCATGCATAGCCCCCGAGCAGCGCACCGAGTGCCCCGCCGGCACCGAAGCTCATGCTGCTGTAAAGCGCCTGCCCACGTCCCTGGTGTGCACCGGTGAAGTGAAGATGAAAGTAGTGAATCGACACCGCATGAAAGATACCAAACGTGGCCGCATGACAAACCTGTACGAACAACATCATGCCCAGCGAGTCCACGTACTCACCCAACAAAAGCCAGCGCACTGCAGCAACCAGCAGGCTGAACATTAACAGTTTGCGCAGGCCAAAGCGTGGAATCAGGCGATGCATGAACATGAACACAACGATCTCGGCAATGACACCGAGGGCCCACAGCCAGCCGATCCATATCTTCGAATAACCATGGTCTTCAAGGTAAATACTGTAGAAGGTATAAAACGGCCCGTGGCTGGCCTGCATTAAAAACACCACCACAATCAATGCGCCTACTTCCGGACGGCGAATGACCTTGAAAATGGAATCTTTATCCAGCTGAAGATGTCCAGCCGCTCGCTCCGGGACGATCAGGCTTATTAACCAGATGCCGGCAAACAAGGCGATCAGAAACACCGGTACTATCCCTGCACCCCGGTCTTCCAGGGCGGTGCCAAGTATCGCCACGGCGATCACAAAACCAATCGAGCCCCATAACCGGATTGAGCTGTATTGATGGCTATTCTCCCCGAGGTGCGTGAAGGTAGTAGCCTCGAATTGTGGCAGGGTGGCGTTCCAGAAGAAACTGAATGCCCCCATGACCATAACCATCCACCAGTAGTGCTGGCCAAAAAACACCCCGGCGAAACACAAAACCGCCAGCAGGGAGCCACCACGCACGATCATCATGCGCCTGCCTGTATGGTCAGCGATCCAGCCCCAGACGTTGGGGGCGATGATCTTGGTCGCCATGACGAGTGCCATGAGTTCGCCGATAGCACTCGGCGTAAAACCGAGTGACTTCAGATATAACGGCCAGTACGGTACCAGCACACCGAGGGAGGCAAAGTAGAAAAAATAAAAGCCGGACAGCCGCCAGTAAGGCGTCGCTGGGTCAGTCTGCGGGGGGGCGGTCACGTGGGAAAGGCGGGTCAGTCTCTGCTGGCCGGGATCACTGGTGTGGCAGACTCGACATCCATATTCTGGGCACGATGGCGCAACATGTGGTCCATGAGCACAATGGCGAGCATGGCCTCGGCAATCGGCGTGGCGCGGATACCCACGCAAGGGTCATGCCGTCCCCTGGTTATCACCTCGATCGGCTCACCCTTCAGGTTCACACTCTGGCCCGGCAGGCGCAGGCTGGAAGTCGGTTTCATGGCGATGCTGGCAACGATGTCCTGGCCGCTGGAGATACCACCGAGCACGCCCCCGGCATTATTGCCGATAAAACCCGCGGGCGTGATCTCATCCCGGTGTTCGGTGCCCTTTTGTTCGACACAGGCAAAGCCGGCACCGAGTTCCACACCCTTGACGGCGTTGATACTCATGAGCGCGTGCGCAATATCGGCATCAAGGCGATCGAAAATCGGTTCGCCCAGACCCGGCGGCACACCAGTGGCGACGACTGTTACACGGGCACCAATGGAATCACCCTCTTTACGCAGCGCATCCATGTAGGCCTCGAGCTCAGCGACCTTGCCGGCATCCGGGCAGAAAAAGGCATTGTTGCGAACCTCATCCCAGTCAAAGGCCTCGGGCCTGATCGGTCCGAGTTGCGACAGGTAACCGCGTATCTCGATGCCGTAACGCTGCCTGAGCCACTTCTTGGCAATAGCGCCCGCGGCAACACGCATTGCGGTTTCACGCGCCGACGAACGGCCGCCACCACGGTAATCGCGAACCCCGTATTTCTGCTGGTAGGTATAGTCGGCATGGCCAGGACGGAAACTGTCCATGATTTCGGAGTAATCTTTGGAGCGCTGATCGGTATTGTGGATAATAAGACCAATCGGCGTACCCGTGGTCTTGCCCTCGAAGACACCCGAGAGGATCTGCACCGCGTCTGCTTCACGCCGCTGGGTCGTATGCCGCGAGGTACCGGGCTTGCGGCGATCCAGGTCGCCTTGCAGGTCGGCCTCACTCAGCTCCAGGCCGGGGGGACAACCATCGACGGTGGCACCGAGTGCCGGCCCGTGGCTCTCGCCAAAGGACGTTACAGTGAATAATTTTCCGAAGCTGTTTCCTGACATGGAGGGTATTGTAGCCGTTTATTGGCATCTCGTCAGCGTGTATTAGATGACCCTGGAGAATTGCTGTGCCGACTTTTGCAGGTAGGCATCAAAGACCATGCAGATATTGCGAATCAACAAGCGTCCCGCTGGCAAGACCCGGATACCGGCATCGCTCACTTCAAGCAGGCCATCGGCCTGCATTGGCTCGAGATGGCGTAAGTCCTCTGCGAAGTAGTGACGGGAATCAATCTCCAGTTCAGCATCGATAACAGCAAACTCAAGAGCAAAGTGACAAATCAGGGTCTGGATCACATGACGCCGGACCTTGTCATCCTCGCTCAGGCGCATGCCGCGTAACAGGGGCAGCTGCCCGGCGTCGAGTGCCGTGTAATAGGCCTCCGCCTCGCGCTGGTTCTGGCTATAGCTGTCACCGATCTGGCCGATGGCCGTCACACCGAAGGCCAGCAGGTCACAGTCAGCGTGCGTCGAGTAACCCTGGAAATTGCGATGCAATTTGCCTTCGCGCTGGGCCACTGCCAGTTCATCATCCGGGCGGGCAAAGTGATCCATACCGATGTACACATAACCGGCCTTGCCGAGGTGTTCGATACTGGCCTGCAGGATATCAAGCTTGGTCTGCGCATCCGGCAACTCGGCATCATTGATGCGTCGTTGTGGTTTGAACAGGGTCGGCATGTGCGCGTAGTTAAACAGTGACAACCGATCCGGTTCGGCCTGTAACACACGCTCAAGGGTACGCATAAAACCGGCCACCGTTTGCCGCGGCAGGCCGTACATCAGATCCAGGCTGATGGAACGGAAGCCCTCGGCACGCGCGGCATCGATTACGGCAAAGGTCTCCTCTTCAGACTGGATGCGGTTCACCGCCTTCTGCACGCCTTCATCGAGGTCCTGCACGCCGAGGCTCAGGCGGTTAAAACCGATATCGCGCAACACGGCGATGGTTTCCGCATTGGCCTCTCGCGGGTCGATCTCGATTGAGTACTCGCCGGCTTCATCCGCGGCAAAATTAAACTGTTGATGAAGATGCTGCATCAGTTCAGTCATTTGCGCATGACTGATAAAGGTCGGCGTGCCACCACCCCAATGCAATTGTTCAACGATGCGATCACTATCGAACAGGACCGCCTGCATGGCGATCTCTTTATAGAGGTGTTGCAGATAGGGGACAGCGCGGGCGCGGTCCCTGGTGACGATCTTGTTACAGGCGCAGTAGTAACAAATCGTGTCGCAGAACGGCAGATGCACATACAGCGATAATGGCCGGGAAGGCCCTGCAGCCTGGCTGTCGGCGATACAGGCCCGGTAATCCTGCTCCGTAAAACCGGCATCAAACTGGGGCGCGGTTGGATAGGAAGTGTAACGCGGGCCACTAACGTCGTACTTTTTCAGTAGCTCGAGGTCAAAGATGACTTGTTGTTCGGTTTGTTTCATGCCGCCTCACTGCTGTCTCGTTAATTCCCTCTTCTTCCGGGAGAAGGCTAGTATGCCGCCTCACTGCTGTCTCGTTAATTCCCTCTCCCTCCGGGAGAGGGTTAGGGTGAGGGGATTTAGATTCGATAACACATTGTCTTATTTACCCGATGCTTACTGCTTATCAGGCTTACGTTAACGGGACAGCAATGATGCCGCCTGATTCTATTCCGCTGAATGACGAAAGATTATGCCGCGCCTCTTAACCGGCAGCTATGATCTGGATCAATCCTCGTCGATATCCAGGCCATAGCGATGCGTGTCATTAAGCACGTGCAGCGCTGTTTCAGGTTTCAGCCCTGTTTCCTTTAACCGGCTGCGCGTCGCTGGCCTGTAAATTCGACCTGATGTTCTCTGACCTGCTTCGCGGTCAACAGGAACACACCCTCGCCACCGCGTTCGAAGTCGAGCCAGAGAAACGGCACCTGCGGAAAACGCGTCGCCAGCGTCTCGGCACTGTTACCGACTTCCACAACCAGGATACCGTCATCACTTAAGCGGTTACCGGCCTCGGCCAGGATCTCGACACAAGCATCCAGCCCGTCTTCACCCGATGCCAGGCCCATCGCCGGCTCATGGTTGTACTCGTCCGGCAATGCCGCCATTTCCCCGGCCGACACATACGGCGGGTTGCTGACGATAATGTCATAACGCTGCACCGGCAGGTTCGCAAACAGGTTGGATTCGTAAAGATTTACCGTCCCTTCCAGACCATGTTGTTCAATGTTCTTTTGCGCCACCGCCAGTGCATCCGTCGAGATATCGGCCGCATCAACCTGGGCATACGGAAAGGCGTGGGCACAGGCAATGGCAATACAGGCACTGCCGGTACACATGTCCAGCACGTGGCCAACCTGTTCGGCGTCGACCCAGGGTTCAAATTGCTGCTCGATGAGTTCGGCAATTGGCGAACGCGGTACCAGCACACGTTCATCAACATAAAATGACAAGCCGGCAAACCAGGCCTCATGAGTCAGATAAGGCACCGGGATACGCTGTTCATAACGCTGGCCAAGCAAGTCAAAAACGCGCTGTTTTTCGTCCCGTGTGAGACGCGCGGAAAACAGCTCCGGGGCGAGGCCGTGCTGCAGGTGCAGGGCGTGCAATACCAGTGTCAGTGCCTCGTCAACCGCATTATTGGTACCGTGACCATAGTGCAGCCCGGCTTCGTTAAAACGACTGGCGCCCCAACGAATAAAGTCAGCCAGGCTATGCAGCTCTTCTACAGGCAGTTGTCCCTGGCTCATGAGGTAACACGGGCCACGGCAATTTCTTTCGTGGTCCAGTCATAATGGGTACGTTTGCGTTTGAAGTATTTCTGAATCACCACGCCACGGACACTGAAGGGTTCAGCCAGTTCGACCGTTTCATAGGCAGTGTTTAGCGGTCGCATGTATTTCTTGCCATCCTCCTCAACGTATTGACGAAAATGGGTTTCACCCTGGTAATCGAGCACCACGTAGGAACCATTGCCACAGGGCGCGGCCTGGTCGACGATAATGATCGCCCCATCCTCGAATTCGGGTTCCATGCTATCGCCCAGCGCCTGCAAGGCAAACGGTTCGGTTACATCTGAGGTACATCCACCACTCATGGCTCACTCCTGAACACGGGCCATATATAAGGTGTCTGGCCGCTGTCTAAATCATCAGGCTTGCGAGTCTAGGGCGCGGTGCAGTGAAGTCAAGTAAAAGCGGGGAATCAGCCGGGCTAGCTGGCAAAATCGGCCAGGCGGACCGGCTGGCGGCGAGCCCCCCACTGCCCGGGGGAGGCCTCGAATACGCCGGCGCAGGCTGTGCCACATTGCTTGCAGTGGCCGTGTTTATCCAGCTGCCAGTCCTTCAATTCGTACCAGTCACGGACAATGAGCTTCGCCCCGCAACTGTGGCAATAAGTCGTGCCACCATCGACGTCATAAAGATTGCCGGTGTAGGCATAGCGCACACCGTTTTTGCGGGCAATTTCATGTGCCCGGACCAGGGTTTCGCGGGGCGTCGGTGGCACATTGAGCATTTTATAATCGGGATGAAAGGCCGAAAAGTGCATGGGCATATCCGGGCCGAGATTCTCGACTACCCATTGGGTCATGGCCTCGATTTCCGCTTCGCTGTCATTTTCCCCCGGGATTAACAAGGTCGTGGTCTCCAGCCAGACATCCGTTTCATGCTGGATGTAGAGCAAGGTATCCAGCACCGGTCGCAGGTGGGCACCCGTGATCTTGTGATAAAAGTCCTCGGTAAAAGCCTTCAGGTCGATATTTGCCGCGTCCATGTACTGGTAAAACTCGGCCCGCGGCTCGGGGCAGACATAACCGGCACTCACCGAAACCGACTGCAAACCCACCTCGTGGCAGGCCCTGGCGACATCAATGGTATACTCGTGAAAAATCACCGGATCATTATAAGTGTACGCAACACTGCGACAGCCGAGGGATTTCGCCACGTTCGCAATCCGTTCCGGCGAGGCCTCATCGGCCAGTGTGTCGATCTCGCGGGACTTGCTGATGTCCCAGTTCTGGCAAAACTTACAGGCCAGGTTGCAACCTGCCGTGCCGAAAGAGAGTACCGGGGTCCCCGGCAGGAAATGGTTTAGCGGTTTCTTCTCGATGGGGTCGATGCAATAGCCGCTGGAGCGCCCGTAGCTGGTCATGACGATACTGTCGTTTTCATTGGCGCGCACAAAGCACAGGCCGCGCTGGCCTTCGTGCAGTTTGCAAAAACGCGGGCACAAATCGCACTGGACCCGCCCATCGTCGAGGCGGTGCCAGTATCGGGTCGCCACGGTATTTGCGTCACCAAATCTACTCATAGTAATCACATAATAACGCGTTTATAACAAATAAATAGTCGATATACCTCGTAGAAACCGGATAAATATCCTTGCGTTCCATGTGGACTTTTGGCAAGATATTTAGACTGTCTAATATGGAGATCAGGACGATGGAAATTATCAGGGAAGCGGCGGTGGCCGGGCTTTTTTATCCTGCCGATCCCGCCGAATTGGACCGGCAACTCGATGAATTTCTTGCCAAAGCGGGCGATGACCACAAACCGGCACTGGCCCTAATCGTCCCGCATGCCGGCTATGTCTATTCCGGCCCGGTTGCTGCCCGTGCCTATACCCATTTATTCCCGCTGCACGACAAGGTCCGCAAGGTGGCTCTACTCGGCCCCGCGCACCGGGTCGGCTTTCATGGCATCGCCATGAGTAGCGCCGACTATTTTGTGACCCCGCTGGGCCAGATCCCCCTCGACCATGAGGCGCGCCAGGACTTACTCCGTCTGCCGCAGGTTCAGCAGCTGGATCAGGCCCATGCCGATGAGCACTGTCTCGAGGTGCAATTACCTTTTCTGCAAAAGCTGCTCGGCGATTTTTCGCTCATCCCCCTGGTGGTGGGCGATGCAGACGCCGTTGAGGTTGCCGAGGTCATCGAACAGCTGTGGCGGGATGAACACACCCTGGTCGTCATCAGTACCGATCTGAGTCATTACCATGATTACCTTACCGCGCAACAGCTCGATCAAAACACGTGTAGTGCCATTGAATCACTCGAGCCCGATGCTATTGGTTATGACCAGGCCTGCGGCAGAAACGCGCTGAACGGGTTGCTCACGGTTGCCAAACGCCGTCATCTGCATGTGCATACCCTGGATTTGCGTAACTCGGGCGATACCGCTGGCCCGCGTGACCGGGTAGTCGGTTATGGCGCGTGGATGCTGACAGATTAAATTATGCTCAATACCCAGGACAGAAATACCCTGTTAACACTGGCCAGGGAATCAATAAGCCATGGCCTGAAGCACGGCGCCAGCCTGGCGGTCAAACCGGCAAAATACTACAGCGAAGCATTACAGAAAGATGCTGCCAGTTTCGTTACCTTGCATTGTAGTGAGGAACTGCGCGGCTGTATCGGTAACCTTGCCGCCTACCAGCCATTGGTGAGTGATGTCGTAGCAAATGCCTATAATGCCGCCTTTCGCGACCCCCGCTTTACACCGCTACGTCATGATGAACTGGAAAAGGTGCATATTCATATCGAGGTGCTGAGCCCTCCTCAACCCCTCAGTTTCACTTCAGAAGAGGAACTACTCGCCATGCTTCGCCCGGGTGTCGATGGTCTTGTTCTGCGCGACAACAGCCTGAGAGGCACTTTTTTGCCCAGCGTCTGGACCTCGCTGCCCGAGCCCGCGGTTTTCCTGCAACAACTTAAAAGGAAGGCGGGCCTGCCGGCCGATTACTGGTCTGACAGCATCGTGGTCGAGCGTTATACGACCGAGGCATTCGGGGAACCCGGGCAGTAGTGGCAGACGAAGACACGTTCTCATGGCATAATCGCCATGAGGATGGCCCGAAGACCTATGCAAACACTGACCCTGACACGCCCCGATGACTGGCACCTGCACGTGCGCGACGATTCCGCATTAACCGATGTTGTCCCGCATACCGCGCGGCAGTTCGCGCGCGCGATTATCATGCCGAACCTGAAGCCGGCGGTAACCACCGTGGCCGCTGCGCTGGCCTATCGTGAACGGATCCTGGCCGCCTGTCCGCCAGGCAGTGATTTCCAGCCCTTGATGACCCTGTATCTGACGGATAACACCTCGCCGGAAGAAATCGCCCGTGCCGCCGAAAATGAGCATGTGCATGCCGTGAAGCTCTACCCCGCCGGGGCCACTACCCATTCCGATGCCGGGGTCTCTGATATCGGCAAGACCCATGCGGCACTGTCCGCCATGCAGGAACTGGGCCTGCCCCTGCTGATCCATGGCGAGGCCACTGATCCGAACATTGATGTCTTTGACCGGGAAGCGGTCTTCATTCATGAACAGCTGCTGCCGCTGCTGGAAAAATTCCCCACCCTGAAAATTGTCCTTGAACACATCACCACGGGTGATGCAGCGGATTTTGTCCTCAGTGCACCGGATACTATTGCCGCCACGATCACGGCCCACCATTTACTGATGAACCGTAATGCCATGTTTACCGGCGGCATACGGCCGCATCATTATTGCCTGCCGATTCTCAAGCGTGAGGAACACCGCGAGGTGCTCATCGATGTTGCCACCAGCGGCAACAGGAAATTCTTCCTCGGCACTGACAGTGCACCACATGCACAAGGGGCAAAGGAAAGCGCCTGTGGTTGTGCCGGCATGTATACCGCCCATGCCGCGATAGAACTCTATGCCGAGGTCTTCGAGGCCGCCGGGCGTCTTGAGAAACTGGAAGCCTTCGCCAGTTTTCATGGCGCGGATTTCTATGGCCTGCCGCGCAACAGTGGCAGCATCACCCTGGCATGTGAAGCCTGGCGTGTACCTGATGATTATCCATTGGGACAGGAAAGGCTCATACCACTGCGTGCCGGCCAGGAACTCAACTGGCGGCTTAGCTGACGCCTGCCTTTTCCAGGCAGGCGTCACTCAGCCTGACCACCTGCGCTGTAATAATCATGGTCAACAGGACGGCGGCGGCAAAGGCATATAGCCCGAAATGGACCTGGACCTCGAAAAGCACATCCAGCTTCACTGCGACGATCAACACCGCGACCACAAAGACGTCCAGCATCGACCACCTTCCGTATTCATGCATCAGCTCAAGATAACGCCGGTACCTGCCAGGCCTGACTGCACGCGGGGCAACCAGTTGATAAAGAACGATAAGCTTTAATACCGGCAGCAGAATACTGAACGCCAGCAGAATCAGGAACAAGAGCCACTTGCCTTCCCGGAGCAACTGCCAGACACCGCTGACAAGTGAAAAGGTGTTTTCGACAAAGATGAACTTCTCCAGTGTCAGCATGGGCGAAAACAGGCCGGCCAACAGGATAATGACGTTGACTGCGATCAGCCAGCGAAGCTGTCGGGATTTGTGCGGGAAAGTGCGTGAAATGGTGTGCGCCATCTCGTAACGATAAACAAAACGGCACGGGCATACAAATACCCATGCCGGTACCGCCATCAGAAGGTATAGGGGAACTTCATATTCAAGGTAACATCGGGGGCATCCGTGTTCAGACCAACACCGACATTGGTGATCCAGGATGACCTGTCACTCAGGGCATAAGTGGCACCAACATTCAACTGCGCGCTATTGATGTCACTGCCAATGATCGACTGCCAGTCACCACTGCTGTCGAGCCGCTGCTCTGACTTTTCAGAAAAGGTCTGCGAATAGCCAAAGCTCATACTCATGCGCTCATTCAGGGCAAAGGCGAGACCGAACCCATAACTGAAGGCATTGCCAAGGTCTATGGAGCCGGGCTGATCACCGGCATCCGAGCTGATATCATCAAAGTCTTCCTTGAAATTGTAATTGTAGTTCACGTTCGCATAGAGGATGGCCGGGTCGACGGTCTTCACAAACGAAAAGCCGGTAGACAGGGCCCAGACACCGTTACCGCTCGGAAGCTCGTCCGGGATCCTCAGGTTACCGCCTGAACCAGGGACTTCAACAATCGGGATGCCGTAAGGGTCACTGCCCGTCGGGGCCTTGACACGCACATTCCAGACGATGTCCGGCCGATTGACCTGCTCCTTGAACAACTGGTAATAGAAGCCGGCGCTCACGTCCCCGAGTTCCGGGTCCAGGGTCACGTCCTCCTCAGACGAGGCGTTGCCAAAACCCGCGCCGACGGACTGATAATTGGTGTTTCGATAAACAAAGGGCACATTAAAGTCCAGTTGCAGCCGATCCGTCGCGCCATAGCGCCCCCCCAGATTCAAGGTCAGGATCTGGGCCTCAACTTCGTCGACGCTGATGTTGCCCAGAAAGATTGCATCGAGGGCCAGGAAACCGTTTAGCAATAACTGGTTGCGGTCAAAGGTAGAGTAGGTAAAACCCGGCTCGAAGGTAAACTTGCTGTCAAACAGGGCATGCTGTTCCTGGTAAACCGCGCGTTTACTACCGCTGGCTGGTGCCTCCTTGACGACCTCCTCTTCCCCGGCGGTAGCGGGAGCGGTGGCATTCGCCGGCGCGTTTTCCGGCTGGGTCGGCGCCTGTGCCAACTGTGTCTTGTCGCCGCGATAGGCGGCATTCATGACCCGGCCCCGCGTGGCCGGGCCGGCATATGACTGGTTGTAAAAAGACAGGCGTTCGACGCGGGCCTCCAGGCGCATCAGGCGCATGGATTGTGCGTCATTCTGCGCCCGCAGCATCTCGAGTTCACGCTGTAACATTTCATTGTCCGCGGCGTCGGCCATCGCCGGGGCCGCGACAGTCATACAAAAAGTAGCCGCAACAACCCGCTTCCTTACGTTAAGCATAATCTTCCCTTTTTTATTGCGTAATACAGACGAGTTATCTCACCGGCTGGCCAGTAACTCATCACCTTATCAAGACATCTCACTGCCGTGCCGTTAATCCCCTCTCCCTCCGGGAGAGGGTTAGGGTGAGGGGATGTAGATTGGATAACACATTGTCTTATTTACTCCCTCATCCTGGCCTTCTGACAGAACGACTAACCATTCGCCTAAGCTGTCAAACGACGACAGCCAGGGCGCTGCTTATCCCAAAGGCAGAAGGGATAACGCCGATTAGAGGTGTCCTGGATACCGGCATTATTTAAATTTCCGGCATGTGCCCCATACGTTCAATACGTAATTTGCACATAGCGCGGCAGCGCCTCACACATTCAATCACAGCTGGCCCGTAGACTGCAGACCACGCAGGCTGGAGAGTGCCGTATCTATTTCCGGGCGCTGGAGGCCATTTACGACCTGCTGCTGGCGGGCAACAATATTGGTTACATTATTGACCTGGTACTGACTGCTGCTTATCTGTACCTGCTGGCTGATACCGTTAGCCTGGTTAAGGGCCGCGTTACGGACATTCTGTGACACCTCGATGTCGCCCGGTAAAACCACCGTGTAGCCAAAGCCGGTTTTATTCAGGCTGTACGTGGTCATGGTGCCGGCATCACCGCTAATACTTTGCGTCCCCGGGCCATCCAGACTGGAACTGGTACCATCAAAATTGGCAAACAGGCTGTCAGGATCGCCGGGGCTGCTGGAGATATCAACACCCAGATCATTGCTGGCCGTATTCAGGTTACCCGCCACCTGGACACTCTGGCTGACGCCATTAATATTATTGACCCCGGCCGAGTTAATACTGGCGACATTGCCGTTGACCGAAACGGTACCATCGCCCGCCGCACTGGAGTGATAAATGGTCACCGTCGGCCTTATACCGGTGGATGAAATATCCGCCGAGAAATTCAAACCCGCGGTAGTGACCTGGCCCGATGCACCGGTCACCTGGGTATACATTTCGACACCAAAATAAGTGATCTGGTTACCACCAATATAACGGCCACGCAGGCTTCCCAGCTCTTCGTCGGTTAACTCAATTTCATCATTGAATGCGAATAAGTCCTCTTCAATGGTTGCATGTACTGTCGGCGTCAATAACCCGCAGGCCATTACCACGGCGGCGGCGACACCTGTCATTCGAATTGGTGAATGTCTGTTCATTATCCTCTCCATATGAAAAAAAACAGCGATCGTCAATTACACACTTGTTTTTCACCAACATACGTTATTAAAATAATGTGTTATTTATCTCGCATAGCTATAAAATAACTGCTTGCCTTCCGTTAATTTAAAAAAGATCAGCATGAGTGAAACCGAACCTCAGCAAATCGGAATTAGTTGGTGGGATATGCGCCTGCGCCAGGCCACGTGCTGTTAACGGTTCTTCGGGTTGCAGTAAAACCGTATTCCGGTCGAAACCCTTGCCAATCACCGCAAAAACCACCCCGTTCCAAATCTTGTTAAATTCATCAAAAGTCAGAATCTTGTTGCCCAACGCCGGGTCTGCAAGATAGACCTTGTTATCTCTGACCGTTTGAAAGACCACGAAATGCTTGTAACCGCGAATATCAATTAACGCAATCGTCGGAATCCTGACTCGCCTTAGCGTGCTGGGCTTCACCTCGTAACCGCGACCACGCATTCCCAGTGTTTCTACATATCGCTTGATATCCAGTAATGAGAAGCCTTTTTGCCTGACCAGTTCAGGGTCAGCTACCTTCAACATGCCACGCAGTACCGATTCTTCACTGACATCCATTCCATAGGCATACTTGAGGATGGTCGCCAGGGAAGCCGCACCACAACTGAAATCCGTGTCCTGTCTGATAAGATTGACATAACGCTGTTCGCGCAGACTGATAACCTGCTTGTTGATTATGCCGGCGCCCGGGACGATGCTGGAAAAACGCACCTCACTGGCTTCAGATATCGATGCCAGCAACAGCGCCAGTATCAACATAACCAGGCTCAGATAACGCCCCAGATAATATACAAATCGATTGTCATTATTCACGATCAGGTAACCTGTCTTGGATGAGTGAAATATGCCGGCCGGTTTATCCCGGCCGGCATAGAACGGCTAGCGAGCAGTATTACTACAGTGACGGTTCGCCACCACCATTGCTGCCACCACCCGCTGCGGTACCGGTGGAAGCACTGATGCTGAGGCTGTTGTTCTGCTGGTTACCCGTGCCTGCGGCGATATTCACACCGATGTTACCCGAGGCACCACTAAACGCGCTGCCGGACAGGCTGGCATCGTTGCTGGACGGCAGGAAGACATCCTGAAAACTACTGAAACTGCCGCTGAAGGTGCCTGACAGAGTGATATCGCCCTGCTCATTAAAGGCCAGTGCACCACCATCATCGTTCAGATCACTACCACCTTGTGTAGCCGTATCCAGGTCAAAATGGCCGACAGGACCCGGTTCATCGGTCGGGTGTACATCGGGGCCATCACCAGGATTGTTAGCCCAAATATCCGGGTAGACATTACCGATCTGATCCGACGTGCCAGTATAGGTACCACTGAGTTCCTGTGTGCCGCTAAGCTCACCGCCACTTTCTAACCTGACAACGGAACCCGTGTTGCTGGTATAGTTACGGTCTGATTCCTGCTCAGAAGTCACCATGGCCAGGCCAACCCCACCTGATGATACGGAGACGGCAAGGTTGTTCTTCTGCTGGTTATTGTTGCCCGCGGCAAAGTTCGCACCAACGTTACCCGATGCACCCTGGAAGGCGTTATCAATCGCGCCAGCGGTGTTAGTGACACCCTCATTTAAGGTGTAATTAAACTCACCGTCCTGTGAGGCGTGCACCTGGGCATCCGCCATACCGAAGGTCAACTCGGCATCGGCAGCCGCGATAGCAGCAGCATTGTCCTGCTGGTTGTTATCACCTGCAGCCACGTTGGCACCGATGTTACCTGATGCATTGCTCATAGAATCGCCCGAGGCGGTAGCATTGTTGTCGTGATTGAAGTTTTCAGCTTCATTCAGCAGGTTGGTCTGAGTATCATCAACCAGGGCGCGCGAATACGCATCAGGTATGAGGTCAGCCTCAACATATACGTCAACTTCCTCATCCAGAGAGACGGATTTTTCAATATTGACTGCGAGGCTTTGACTGCTTGTCGAGGTATCGACGTCAGTATTAACTTCCGTGTCTGTCTTGGATGTTGAGATTGTATCAGTGTCATGACCTTGCCCATTACCTTCTCCATTAGCAAAAGCTAGTGGTGATGCAAACAATGCGGCCATGGCAAGTGCCAGTGGTGCGTATTTAAATTGCTTATTCATAGTCGTTCTCCTTATCAGTGTTTAGGGTTTACCCCGTCCCTGTAATTCCATCCCGCCGGGGTCATGCAGGGGGAATTCATTTCGCAGCCGCGAAAATACGCAGTGCAAAATTATTTCGCGTCGCATTGCCCGAACCGGCTGTCTGGTTGATCTGGACAATGCCACGACTGTTTTCAAAAGCGGTTGCTTCAATGTCTGCGATATGCAGCGATGATTTGTCCAGGCCGTTCGCGGACAGATCGGTTGTGTTACCCGTAACCGTTTGCGCCAACGCCGCATCAGTGACAGGCATGACCTCCAGGCCGTAGGCAAAGGAAACTCCATTGGCCTGCACGTTACTCCCGCCACTTATCTGGTTGATTGATAATATGCCGCTTGAATTCGCAAAGGCATTGTCACGGATAGCGGCGATACTGCTGTCGGGGGCGGTTGCCTGCCCGATTGCGGTCGCCTGACGGCTGCTGATATGTGTCCGCGCCAGGCCATTGGGGCTGATTGCGATAGCGGCGGCATTCGCCTGTAAATTGGCATCACCCGCCACCATGTTTATCCCTATCGCGCCACTCGCTCCGGAAAGTGCGTCACCGTCAATACTGGATTCAGTAATATAAGACGACACGATGACAAAATCGTTGTCATTTGTGTCATTTGCCTGCGCGAAAGATGATTGCATAGTCGCAATGCCTACCATCGTTCCAACCATAATTTTCTTGTAATGCTTCATGTTTATTTATCCTGTATTTACTCAATGTTAAAGTATAAAACTCAGTTTGAGCCTGAATAAAATAATGACATCCAGATGATCTTTCTGATCATCCTCACCGCCCGCTCGTCTACTCGCTTGCGTGTTGGCCCTGTGTTCGTCACGGCTTCGCCGGCCCGGGCTATCTCAGTGTCAGTCTCCCGGGCGCTGACAGTTTCGTTGTCTTTTGCCACATAACTTTCATCTGCAAGGTCAGCCTCCTCCTTGCCAGCAACAGAAAGAACATCCTCGCCAGGCCTGCTTGATGGTAATGAATACGCGTCTTCCTTATGTATCAATGCGACCTGTTCAGATTGCGTATACTGTTTACTGCCGGTTACTTCATCCTCTGACCAGGCCAGTCCAGATTGCACAACCACAATAGATATCACACTACAACTGAATAGACTCCTGTGTATCCATGCCTGCATATGTTGCTCCCTGCTCAGTCCCGGTTAATTATTACTTTCACTTTCTGCACGTTGCCGCTGCCGGTTGCGCTTTCATAACTCGCCGGGTTTTTAGTGCCACTCTTCTCATCCCAGAGAATGACCGACACTGCTTCAGGCTGTCCTGGCGAAAATGCCGTGGCACCTTTAGCCCTGATGTTGCGCAATTCGCGATCCTCAACACGATCGCCATCTATCGAATTTAATGCGGCGGCATTATCTTCTGCCTGCAGGCTACTGGAAATCAGTAACATTACTGCTCCGCAAGCCAGGCCTGAAATGATTGTCTTCATGTCTTCACCTCAAGCCTGTTAGCGCTGAACGTAATCAATATTCGCTTCCTGATTCACAACAGGTGCAATCACTGTGCCAAACGTGCAAGCCCCTCTATTCGCTTCATATTTTTAAAATGATCCAGTGACTGCCTTAATGTATGTGTATACAGCATGAAACAGTTTCGCATTGCCAATACCGGCAAACGTTAGATAACAACTGCTTATGTGAAATTTAAAGTGTTAACTTTTCGTACGCCGATTAGGGGTCGGAGTCGCGCGAGCGTGATGGTTCGCTGGAACAACGCGCCGCGACGTTGGCAACCAGGTCAGAAGCACGTCTAGACAGCGACTCCGACCCCGCTGGGGTGGGCTTGTTTACCGCAAAATGCACGAAGTGTCGCAAAGAAAGAACCTGTTCTTCGCGTGGCTCTTCACCAAATCAAGTGGGTAGGTTACCGTAGAAGCCATGAGAGACAAAGAATTATACGCGCAGATATTAGGGATACGAAGCCCATGGCAAGTGTCTGATGTTGAGCTGTTAACTGAAACAGGTGAGGTGAAGGTTTACGTCGAACCCGAATCCGATGCCGCGTTTTCCTGTCCGACTTGCGGAACCCTTTGCCCCGGATATGACAAACGCCAGCGGCAATGGAGACACCTGGATACCTGTCAGTACAAGACAATTCTGGTTGCAGATGTACCACGTATTAAGTGTAAGGAACACGGCGTAGTAACGGCAACCGTTCCCTGGTCTGAATCAGGCTCAGGGTTTACCTCGCTGTTTGAAGCCCTGGTGATTGACTGGTTGAAAGAAGCCGCCACGCAAGCCGTCGCCC